>NZ_JBTNDR010000016.1:0-83224 GCF_054510895.1 Arthrobacter sp. HLT1-20
GGCCAAAAAAATAGAGCCCTCCTTTTCTTTTTTGGGTTTTTTAGTTTTTGGGGGGGGTTTCCTGACCCCCCCACAAGCCGTTAAAGCGCAGTTGTGACGATATGACGGGATTTCCGCCGGTCGTTGCCAACAAATTGCGGCGCCTGCATAGGCTTGTGAGGTGCCAACAGTAACCAGTCTCAGCCCAGGACCGCCGTGCTAGCCGTCATCGAGGGATTCTCGGTTGTCTGGCTGGTGATCCTGGTGGGCTGGTTTGTGGGCCGGCAAAAGATTCTGGGCGAGAACGCCCAGCTGGTCCTGAGCCGCCTGTCATTCTTTGTGGCGAGCCCCGCCCTGCTGGTTGAAACGCTGGGCCGGGCCGAGCTGGCAACAGTATTTTCGCAGCCCCTCCTGGTGGCGGCGCTCAGCGCGGTGATCACCGGCGGGCTGTTCATGGTCATCGTCAAATTCCTGTTGAAACGGTCGCTGGCCGAATCGCTGCTCGCGGCCATGTCCTCCTCCACTGCCAATGCCGCCAATCTTGGCATCCCCATCGCAGCCTATGTTCTGGGTGACGCGGCGTTGATTGCGCCGGTCTTGGTTTTTCAGCTGGCCTTCTACACTCCCTTGTATTTGTTGTTGCTGGACAGCCTCACCAGCGGACGCCGCGCCACTCCGGCACGGGTGGTGTTGCAGATTTTTCGCAATCCCATGATCGTGGGCACAGTTGTGGGCCTTGTTCTGGCCGCCACGGGCTGGCGCCTGCCCAATCTTGTGGCCGAACCCATACACCTCATTGGGGGCGCAGCCATCCCGGCCATCTTGATTGCCTTCGGCATGTCGCTGGGCGCCAGCAAACCCCTGGCGGCAAGCGATGGGCGGAGGGCGGACATCTTGCTGGCCACGGGCTTCAAGCTTGTCATCCACCCCTGTATGGCTTTCCTGCTGGGGCATTTTGTCTTGGGCATGAGCGGTGCGGCACTGTTCGCAGTGGTAGTGGCCGCGGCCCTTCCGGCGGCCCAAAACGTGTACGTCACGGCGCAGCGCTACCAGGTGGGCGTCACCGTCGCCAAGGACACCGTGCTGGTCACAACAGTTTTGGCCATTCCGGCCATGTTCGCCGTGGCGTTCCTGCTGGGCTGATGTGCTGCGCTGGCTCAGGCGGCTGATCCGCGGGGCCAGTTGACGCCACCAGCTGTTTTAGGCCCATTTACTGCCCATGGAATGTGAGCCACGGTACGCTTTCGCTATGGCTACCAAGACCCCAGCAGAGTTGATTGCCCAGCTTCAGGCCGGCTACACATTTACCGGTTCCTCCATTGCACTCGGTGCCGCCATGGTGGACGGCGAGATCCACCCCGAGGCGCAGGTCAGCTTGCCGCTGGCCATGATGAACAGGCACGGCCTGGTGGCCGGAGCCACCGGAACCGGCAAAACGGTCACCTTGCACATGATCGCCGAGCAACTCTCCAGCGCCGGAGTGCCCGTGTTCATGGCCGACATCAAGGGCGACCTCACCGGCCTGGCGACTGCCGCCGTCGGCAGCGAAAAGCTCACTGCCCGCACCCAGGCCCTGGGCCAGCAATGGGAATCCAAGGCGTTCCCGGTGGAGTTCCTGGCCCTGGGCGGCAACGGCAACGGTGTTCCCGTGCGCGCAACCATCACCTCCTTTGGCCCCATCCTGCTGGCCCGCGTGCTGGATTTGAACGAAACTCAGGAATCCAGCCTGCAATTGGTGTTCCACTATGCAGACACCACGGGTTTGGAGCTGTACGACCTGAAGGACCTGCGGGCCGTCATCCAATTCCTGAGCTCCGATGAGGGCAAGGCCGATCTCAAAGAGTTGGGCGGGCTATCCAAGGCCACGGCCGGGGTCATTCTGCGTAACCTGATCACCCTGGACGCCCAGGGCATGGGTGAATTTTTCGGCATGCCGGAGTTCGACACCGCCGAGCTGTTGCGCACCGCCCCCGACGGCCGCGGCGTTATCACCTGCCTGGAACTGCCCAGCATCCAGGACAAGCCGCTGCTGTTCTCCACCTTCCTCATGTGGATGCTGGCTGACCTGTTCCGCGATCTGCCGGAGGTGGGCGATCTGGACAAGCCCAAGCTGGTGTTCTTCTTTGACGAGGCGCACCTGCTGTTCAACGGCGCCAGCAAGGCGTTCCTGAACGCGATCACCCAGACGGTGCGCCTGATCCGTTCCAAGGGCGTAGGCATCTTCTTCGTCACCCAGACGCCCAAGGATGTTCCGGCCGATGTCCTGGCTCAGTTGGCCAACCGCGTCCAGCACGCCCTGCGCGCGTTCACCCCGGAGGACGCCAAGGCCCTCAAGGCCACGGTTTCCACCTTCCCCATCAACAGCTACGACCTTGAGGAAGTCCTGACGAACGCGGGCATCGGTGAAGCCGTGGTGACTGTCATGAATGAAAATGGTGCGCCCACGCCCGTGGCATTGACGCGTTTGCGGGCGCCCGGTTCCCTCATGGGCGCCAGCTCCGCGGAAACTGTCACCGCCGTCATTGCGGCCTCGGCCCTGCTGCCCACCTATGGGACAGCGGTTGATCCGGTCTCCGCCTTCGAGAAGTTGCAGGCCCCCGCCACAGCTCCGGCGCCGCCCGCCACCGGTCCCGCGGTGGGGACGCCCCTGCCGCCTCCTCCCCCTGTTGCGCTTCCGGCTCCCACGGACGACGGCGGCACAATGGCCTCCGATGTGATCGGCGCCTTGGGCGGGGCCCTCGGCGGCGGACTCAAAAGCATGGTCCGCTCCATGGGCTCCTCCCTGGGCCGAAACCTCATGCGCGACATCTTCGGCACAGCACCGCGCAAGCGCCGCTGATCCCCAACTCCTCCCGACCCTCGCAGGCTCGGGGCGGGGCCCTCGGAGTTGTGGGCCCATCCAACATCACGCGAACCTCGCAGGCTCGGGGCGGGGCCCTCGGAGTTGTGGGCCCATCCAACATCACGCGAACCTCGCAGGCTCGGGGCGGGGCCCTCGGAGTTGTGGGCCCATCCAACATCACCCGATTCAGGTCCGCGCACCCGTTGCCGGTACAGTTGACCGCGTGAAGGACGGGACGAGGCTCATCAAGATTGCGGCAGCATGGCTGCTGCTGCTGATGCTTGCCATCGCCGCGTCGATAGTGACCATTTCGATCGTCAACAGCCGCGAGTTCGGACCGGAAAAGACTGTCGCCAACTACTTGGAAGCGCTCAGGGACGGCGACGGCGCCAAGGCCCTGGGGCTGCTGCAGGCCAAGGTCCCCCGCGCCGACGCTGCGGCGCTCGATGGCGAAGCGCTGGCGAAATCCCAGGCCAGCCTGAAAAACGTAAGCATTGGCGAGCCCGCGCCCGGCCCCGATAACTCAAAAATTGTCACCGTGAACTACACCATGGGCAACTCACCGTTCAAGACGGACTTTACCTTGACCCAGGGGCCCAAACACTGGCTTTTCTTTGACAGCTGGACCATGCTCCCGGGCACCCTGCCCATCATCGACGTGTCGGTGGTCAATGCCAACCAGGCAAGCATCAACGGCGCTGCGGCCAACATGCCCGACGGCAACAACTCCTTTGCGGTGTTTTATCCCGGCAGCTACGAACTGGAGTACAGGTCGCCGCTCTTTGCCGCCGCGCCAGTGACGCGGCAGGTGAGCGGCCCCGGGCAGGCGATTCCCGCCGTCGGGCTATCCACCGGCCCCACCACCGATCTGCTGGCCCAGGTGGATGGCACCATCCGAAAATACTTGGACGCTTGCGCCAAACAAGCAGTTCTCATGCCGACAGGATGCCCCATGACGGCAGCCACCAACAACCGAGTGGTGTCGGAGGTGAAATGGTCAATCCTGCAGTACCCGGCCATCACCATTTCGCCCTACGGCGGCCAATGGATCATGGCGCCCCTGAGCGTGAAGGCCCAGGTGGAATACGCCGAACAGGACTTGTTTACCGGTCTGGTGGCCCCGGTCAAGATTGCCGATGACTTTTCTTTCGCAGCCAGGCTCTCCATTTCCGGGACCACAGTGACGGTCACCCCGCAGCTGGGCGACTAAGCGACGTGGCAGCGGCGGGGCGAACCGTCAGCAGTTCCTCCATGCGTTCATAGCCTTCACGAACTCCGCCTTCCATCCCTGACGCCACCATGCCGTCCCGATCCTCCTGAGATTGGAAAACGGAGTGTGTGCGGATCAGGGTGCGGCCACCCAAATCCTCCAGGCTGACCCGTTCCAGGCTGACGTGGCCTGGGTAGCCGTCAAATTCGAAGGTCTGCACAATCTGCTCGTTGGGCACCACCTGATGAAACACGCCACGGAAGCCGTACACGTTTCCTTGCCCATCCGCGTGTGTGAAGGCCCAGCGTCCACCAACCCTCATCTCGTGTTCAGTGACATTCATTGCCATCCCGCGCGGCCCCATCCACTGCACCAGGAGGGCAGGTTCCGTGAAGGCGCGGTACACCTGCGCAACCGTGGCATCGATTTCCCGCTCCATGGTCACAAAGGGGACATCCGGGGCGGCCGTAACAACCAGTTCATGGTGTGTGGTCATGATGGTTCTTCTTTCTGCACGTTGTTGGACATGTTCTCCAGCAGGGAGTCGAGGCGGCGAAACCGTGCCTCGGCCACGAGCCGGTATGAGTCAATCCATGCAGTGAGTTCTTCCAGGGCCCCGGGCGCCAAATGGCAGGGGCGTCGCTGCCCGTCCCGGCTTCGGGTGATGAGGCCTGCGTGTTCCAACACCTGAATGTGTCTGGACACGGCCTGCTTCGTCATCTGGAATGGTTCCGCCAGTTCGTTGACGGTGGCCGAGCTCCGGGACAGCCGGGCAATGATTCGCCGCCGCACCGGATCCGCCAAAGCGAGAAATGCCCTGTCCAGGGCATCGTCCCGCTCATCAAACTCTTGCATAATCAACCCTTATCTTTATCAACCAATTAGTTGATAATCTAAAGTTAGGACTGATGCAACCTGTTGTCAAGGTTTTTTGCACCCCAGGGCGCTGCACCCTAGGGCGCTGGTCCTAGAGCCCGCGCAGGTCCAGGGCCAGCTCGGAGGCGCCGTCGTCGCTCATCAGCACGGGAATGCCCCAGTCCTGCTGGTACAGGTGGCAGGCTGCGTGGTCCGGGATCTCGCCATTGGCGTCCTCGGGACCGTCGCAGGCGGCGGCGCGGGCCGTAAAGTGCAGGATTCCCTCGGGCACATCGGCTGAAAGCACCAGCGTCCTGGCCAGACCCACGGAGGTACCTGCACCGCTGATCAGCAGTTCCGGCGGTGTGGAGGAGACCTTCAACTGGGTGGGATCCCCCCATCGATCATCCAGCTTCTGCCCCGTGGGCGCTGAGAAACGGATGGTCAGCGCCAATTCACCCGGCGCCACGGGCGTCTTGGGGCGTTGCGTCTGGGCAGCCCCTTCATCGACCTGGAGTGCGTTCTTGGGCAACGGCAGGCGGATGAGCTGGTGCTTGTTGGCCTCAACCACAATGAGCAGCGGCACGTCGCCGCTCTCATCGAGCATCACATCGCTGGGCTCGGCTAGGCCGCGAGCGAGGGTGCTGACCTGCTTCGTGGCGGGGTCGTAGCGGCGTACGGCTCCGTTGTAGGTGTCAGCAATGGCCACCGAACCGTCGGGCAGCACTGCCACGCCGAGCGGATGTTGCAGGCGGGCCTGGCTGGCGTCGCCGTCGCGGAAGCCAAAGTCAAAGAGGCCCTCGCCGATGGCTGTCTCCACCGTCACGGAGCCATCGTCGGCGAACGTCAGCACGCGCAGGGCAGAGGTTTCGGAGTCGGCTATCCAAATATTGCCCTGGGCATCTTCTGTAATGCCGGAGGACTGGGCGAACCAGGCCTGCTCCGCCGGACCATCCAGCAAACCTTCCAAACCGTTGCCGGCCACGATGCTGACGGCCCCCGTGGACGGGTCAAAGCCGAAAATCTGATGGGTGCCAGCCATGGCAACAACAATGGTTTTCAGTGCGGAGGAGTAGCTCACGTCCCACGGAGAGGACAGCGCCACCTCGAGTGGCACGTTGCCAAGATGCGCCGCGGAGGTGCTGGCGCCGTCGTTGTCCACCCGGGCCGGACCTGCTTCCAGGAGCCGCTGCACGCCACTGCCGGCAACCGTGCGTACCTCGCCGGTGGCTAGGGTGATGCCGCGCAAACGGTGGTTGACCGAGTCAGCCACGACGACGTCGTACCCGAGCGCCGCTGCCAGCTCGTCCGGGAGCAGCGCAAGGCCCTGGGGTTCGTTGAACTGAGCCTCGATGGCCGTTCCATCCAAGAAGCCCTTGGCGCCGGAGCCGATGGTGCGCAGCACTGTGGTCAGATCGGAGGCCATCTCCACCAGACGATGATGGCCGGTGTCTGAGACCAGGAAGGTGCCGCCGGTCAAGGGCAGGACTTTCCCGGGGAAACGCAGATCGCGGGAAACGGGCTCGGGAGCAACGTAGGGGCCGTCGCCGCGGTGCAGCGTACCCTTGCCCTCATGCTCGGCGATAAGTTCCGGGATCAGTGACTCCAGACCTGCCGCATGACCTTCACCGGACAGGTGCGCCACAATGTAGCCCTCGGGATCCACCACAACCAGTGTGGGCCAGGCACGGGCGGAGTATGCCTGCCAGGTGATCAGCTCGGGATCATCCAGCACCGGGTGGTGGATGTCGTAGCGCTCCACTGCCGCGGCGAGTGCAACGGGGTCTGCTTCATGCTCAAACTTCGGGGAGTGCACGCCCACCGTGACCAGCACGTCCTTGTACTGCTCCTCCAAGGGGCGCAGCTCGTCCAGCACGTGCAGGCAGTTGATGCAGCAGAACGTCCAGAAATCAAGGATGACGATCTTGCCGCGCAGCTTTTCCAGGTTCAGCTCGGCGCCGCCGGTGTTCAACCAGCCGCGGCCTTCGAGTTCAGATGCCCGTACCCGGACTGTGCTGGTTTTCGTTGCGGAATCCACTAGGGCGTTTCTCCTTGCGTACCGGCCGGGGTCTCCGGCTCACTCGTTGACACTGGGGTGGTGCTGTTGGTGGAGCTGTCCTTGTGCACAAGGTGAGGCCGGCGCGGCCCCTGGCTCGGCTGCGCCATGGCGTCATCACGTGCCGCCAATTGTGCAAACATGTCATTGTAAGCGCCCAGCTCGGCATCCTTATTCCTGTCGGCTGCCCTGTCCTTGCGCTTGGTCTCCCGCGCATCCGAGCGCGACCACATATAGGCCACGCCCATGGCGATGGCCAAAGTAGGTACTTCGCCCACGCCCCAGGCGATTCCGCCGGCTGTTTGTTGGTCGGTGAGGGCGTCATCTCCCCAAGGCCGGCCCATGTTGCCGAAGTACTCCCCGGAGAGGAGCGAGGTGGCCATCATCAACGACACCCCGAAGAATGCGTGGAAGGCCATGGTGGCCAGCAACAACAGCAATCTAAACGGGTACGGGGCGCGGGTGGGCAGCGGGTCCGCACCAATCATGCTTTGGACAAAGATGTAGCCCGTGAGCGTGAAGTGCACAATCATCAACTCGTGGCCCACGTGGTAGCGCATGGCCAGATTGAACGCAGGAGAGTAGTAGAACAAGACCAGGCTGCCGGAGAAGTTCGCCGCGGCAAACAGCGGGTGCGTGACCACCTTGGAGAACCTGGAATGCACCAGCACCAGGATCCACTCACGGATGCCGCGGGAACCGTCCCGGCGCGGCGTCAAAGCCTGCAGTGCCAAGGAGACGGGGGAGCCCAGGGCGAGGAAGAGCGGGGCAATGACCATCAAGGCCATGTGCTCCACCATATGGGCGCTGAAGAGCACCGCGCCGTACACGGCCGGGCCGCCGGAGGTGATGTAGACCAGCGCCAACAGTCCCACAAACCAGGAGATGCTGCGCAGCACAGACCATTTGTCGCCTCGACGGCGCAACTTCACTATGCCTGACAGGTAGGCGGCACCGGCTAGAACGGCGAACGCAATCCATAGCCAGTCCAGCCGCCATTCGGTGAACCAGCGGGAAAACTCTAGTTCCGGCGGCAGGGGGTAGCCGGTGAGGATCTGGGCCGGGGTGAGAGCTTCCTGAGCCAACTCACGCGACTGCGGCGGGGCGGAGCGGCTCAAGCCAACAGCAATGCCGCTGACGGCGCCCATGATCAACAGTTCGCCAAAGATCAACTGCCACAGCAAGCGGCGGGTGCCTGCCGCCGTCGCACTTTTCGCACCGCCCTGCAGCCGCGGGATGATCCATGAGCGGTGCATGTAGCCAATCACACCCAGCACAATGGTGCCGGCGGATTTTGCGAGCAGCAGTTGCCCGTAGGAGGAATAGAAGAGGTCGTGCCAGCTGGTGATGCGGATGGAGGCGTTGATGACGCCCGAGCCGGCCACGGCTACGAAGGCGAAAATGGCCAGGGCCGAGAAACGCTGCAGGGTTTGGGCGGTGATCTTGCCCAGCACACCCGAAACCACCACCAGGACAATGATGCCGCCCACCCAGAGCGAGGCGCCGGTGATATGCAGGAACAGCGAGTTCACGGCTCCCTTGTGGTCGGCGCTGGAGGCCGAGTGGCCAATCAGGGCCTGCGGGACAAAGGCGAGCAACGACAGAACCAACGGGACGGCCAGGGCGCTGATGTTGCGCAGGCCAATGACAAGTGTGGTGACAACGGCGGCAAGGATGGTGATCATGAGCCAGGCCTGGCCCACGGGAAGCTCTGTCATGAAGAACACCAGCATGTTGCTGTATTCCTCGGTGCCGGCCAGCGGGAGGCCGGAAATGCTGGAGTACGTCAGCACCAAGACGGCTATTGCGGATACGGTCCAGATCCCACCGGCCACCATGGCCAGCTTCATGGCCCGAGTGAATGCCGGGTGCTCGGGGGCCTGGGCGCGCTTGGCGGCATCTTCCTTTTGCTGGCCAGTGCGCGGCTTATGCGGCGTGCGGTCCTTGGGCAGGATCACCACGGCGAACACCAGGGCACCAATGACGGTCGATAGCGCCAAGTTGTGGATGGTGGTGATCAGCGGCAGGCCCCATCGGGTGAACGCGCCGGGATCGGCCAGCTGCTGCACTGCCGTGGCTCCCGTCCACAGCAAGGACCCAACGACGCCGACCACGGCAGCGGCCAGTCCCAACCACCACCAGCGGCTGCGGACGCCGTTGGCAAAAGTACCCTCGTTGAGCGGGGGTACGGGGCGGGCTGCGGTGACTGGGGAAGAATCTACGGGTGACACGCTTCCATTGTCCGCCACCTAGTGAACTTAGGGCGAATCAGGGAGCTCACAGGAAAGTGTTGGCTGAGGTTTCGGGGGCCGTTGTGGACCGGGGCGGCCGTTGCAGACATTCGCAGCTGGTGGGCCGCAGGCGTTTGCCCACATCGGCCCCCGGAACGTTAAATGCGTGAAGGCGGCCAGCTAATGCTGGCCGCCTTCACGTGGTGCGTGGCAGAAACTAGTTCTTGACAGCTGCCTTCAGCTTGGAACCAGCGGAGAGCTTCACGCTGTGGCCTGCTGCGATCTGAATGGTCTCGCCGGTCTGCGGGTTGCGGCCGGTGCGAGCTGCACGGTCGGTGCGCTCGATGGAGAGCCAGCCCGGGATGGTGATCTTTTCGCCGGCAGCAACTGAGCTCTCGAATACCGAGAAGAGTGCATCCAGAACGCCGTTTACTGCAGTCTGGCTGGTCTCAGCCTTTGCGGCAACTTCAGCAACCAATTCGCTACGATTCTTAGCCATGTTTGTCCTCCTGGACGATCAAGTAAATCCAATTCCACGCGGTTGCGTGTCAACCACTGCTAGCGAACTTACCAGTTATTCCGCGGGATTCCGGTAAATTTCGCCATTTTCCAGCGATTTGTCAGTCAAATTCCCCGGATTCTAGGGTTTTTTCGCTCTCAGCCAACACCTTTTGCCCTGTGCCGGGCGTAACGCGCCCTCGCCGGCGGGGCCACGCGTCAGGTGCCGCTGACGAATTTGAGGGTACGACGGCGGCAAACGTCCCTTACCGCCGGGCAGCAAAAAGGGCGGCGACCGTGAGGTCGCCGCCCTATTTACCACTGGATGCTACCAGCTGGACTTCTTGATACCGGGCAGTTCGCCAGCGTGCGCCATCTTGCGGAAGCGTACACGGGAGATGCCGAACTTCTGGAGCGTTCCACGCGGACGGCCATCGATGGCGTCGCGGTTACGAACGCGTACCGGTGAGGCGTTGCGGGGGAGCTTCTGCAGACCCAAACGGGCTGCTTCTTTCTCTTC
This sequence comes from Arthrobacter sp. HLT1-20, assembly GCF_054510895.1. Taxonomy (NCBI): domain Bacteria; kingdom Bacillati; phylum Actinomycetota; class Actinomycetes; order Micrococcales; family Micrococcaceae; genus Arthrobacter; species Arthrobacter sp. HLT1-20. Next base: position 10,192 of record NZ_JBTNDR010000016.1, read on the forward strand.
CGGAGTGGAGGCCGGGTTAACGAGGGCCTTCTTCAGGGCGAGACGCTTTTCGGCGTAACGCTCCACGATGACCTTGCGCTGCTCGTTCTTCGCGATCATGGACTTCTTAGCCATAGTCTTAGCGCTCCTCTCGGAATTCGACGTGCTGACGGATCTTGGGATCGTACTTCTTCAGAACCAAACGGTCCGGAGTGTTACGACGGTTCTTGCGGGTTACGTACGTGAAACCGGTACCCGCGGTGCTCTTCAGCTTGATGATCGGACGTACGTCCTTGTCTTTTGCCACTAGAGCTTCACCCCACGAGCGAGAATGTCGGCGACGACGGAGTCAATACCGCGAACGTCGATGGTCTTGATGCCCTTGACGGAAAGCTGCAACGTAACGTTGCGGCGCAAGGACGGTACCCAGTAGCGCTTCTTCTGGATATTCGGATCGAACCGACGCTTGTTGCGACGGTGCGAGTGCGAAATGCTATGTCCAAAGCCCGGCTCGGCTCCGGTCACCTGGCAATGTGCTGCCATGATCACTCCTAAATAATGAATGGGAACGGTTCACTGGTGTAAACCGTGCGAGTAGGCAGCGTCCGCCCTTGGACAGCACGATCCCCAACCGTCATTTACATGATGTAAGAGAAAGAGCCCGTCCGGCGAATACCCGAATGCACGCAACTTGAGCCCCTAACTACCGGCCAACGGGAGGATAATCACCGCAAACCGGAGCAATTGCACACGCTCCGCGCTACCTAGCGCCTACCCAGTCTAGTTCTTGGCGGCGATTAAGGCTAATTGGCATACCATACCCGCCCCAGAACACGGAAGCCGGCACGGACATGATTTCCGTGCCGGGCCCATGCCCGACGTCGGACACCGGATTTAGCCTTCGACCAGCGGCGAGCGCAGTGTGGGCCAGCGGGCGCTGAGGCTGTCCCCCGAGGACACGCCGCGCAGGCGGCGGCTGACCCAGGGGCCCACGTATTCCTTGGTCCAGGCGGCATTGTCCCGCAGCATCTCGGCTGTGGTCTTGATCGGGATGGGCGGCAGTTCGGGCAGGGGGATGCTGACTTTTTCACCCAATTGGGCCAGCACCCGGTTGGCCATGTTGATATGGCCCGGGGTGGACATGTGCATTCTGTCGACTCCCCACAGCCGCCAATCGTTGTATTCACGGAACCGCCAGTAGTCAACAAGTTCCGCCCCGTGATTGTCTGCCACTTCACGCACCAACTCGTTGTAGATGGCTGTGCGTCCCCGAATGCTGGCAAACACTTTAGAGGAACTGGCGTCGTAGCCGGTGAAGATCAGGACCCTGGCCCCGGTGGCGGCCAACTTGGCAATTCCCTCTGAGTAGTTGGCGATCATGGCGTCAATGTCCACCTTGGGGCGCAGAATGTCATTGACCCCTGAGTAAATGGTGACGAGGGTGGGGTTCAGTGCCACGGCGGCATCAATTTGTTCGGCGAGAATCTGGTGCATCTTTTTTCCACGAATGGCAAGGTTGGCATATCCGTAGTGTTCCGCCGGGTGGGCCAGTGCCAGCTGCTCGGCGGCCCGGTCGGCCCAGCCGCGGACCAGATTAGGCAGTGCCGGATCGGTGTCGCCGAGGCCTTCCGTAAATGAGTCACCCAATGCCACGTACCGTGCCGTGAATTCCACGCTTGCTCCTTGCCGCCGCCGTCCTGCGCAGTGCGCCGCAACGCCCGTGGGCAACGGCCAGCGCGCAGCTTGATTACGCTAATCCTATGACTTCGACCCACCCGCTCCCCCGTTGAGCTCCCCCGACACCATCTGGAGCAGCAGGTACCGCGGCGCAACGCTGGGATTCTTCGGCCTGGCCTTCATGGTGGCCTACTCCTTCGCCGCCGTCACCACGGCCATGCCACAGGCCGCGCGCGACCTGGACGGGCTGCCGCTCTATGGCCTGGCGTTCGGCATCACCATGGCAACTTCCGTGGTCTCCATGACACTTGCGGCCCTGTGGATTGACCGCGCCGGACCGCAAAAGCCCCTGCTGGCCGGCGTCAGCATCTACGTGGTGGGCATGCTGCTCTCCGCCTTTGCACCCACCATGGAACTGCTCGTGGCCGCACGCGCGCTGACCGGTTTCGGTTCCGGCTTGGACAGTGTTGCACTTTACGTCTGCATCGCACGGGTATTCCCGGCGTACCTGCGCCCGCGGATGTTTGGCGCCCTCGCCGCGGCCTGGCTGCTGCCCTCGATTGTGGGCCCGGCGCTCAGCGGCGTGGTGACCGACCACTTTGGCTGGCGCTGGGTCTTTGGCACAGTGCCGGTGCTGGCCGCCCTGGCCGCCGTGCTGGTGATTCGAGGGACGCGCGGGACAGGGATGAACGCCCCGGTTCCCGCCGAAGCAGGCGGGAAGGAAACCGGTACTGCGCGGACATTGTGGCAGAAGCCGGCCTGGGCATTGGCCGCATCCATTGCCGTCCTCATGCTCGGTGATGCCAGCGCCCGCGCCCAGCCGTGGTGGCCGGCGGAGATGGGGGTTTCCGTGCTGCTGTTGGGATTCGCCGTGAACCGGCTGCTGCCGAAGGGAACTTGGCGGGCCGTACGCGGACTGCCGTCGCTGGTATTGATGCGCGGGCTCATGGGCACGGCATTCACCATCGTGGATGTCTACCTGCCGCTGTACATGATCGACCAGCGGCAGCTGCCAGCATGGCTCGCCGGGCTGTCACTGACAGTGGGAGGAGTTACCTGGGCCGTCGGCGCCTGGCTGTCGGGGAGCGGCAGGCTGGCGCCCAAGCAGGCCCTGCGCGGCGGCGCCGCGTTCATGCTGCTGGGCATGTTGATCTCCGCGCTTGTCCTGCTGCCTGGCTGGCCCGTATGGATTGCCTGGCTGGGGTGGTCAGCGGCTGGCTTCGGCATTGGCCTGGCGTACCCCACGCAGTCGGTGCTGGTGTTGGAGCAGTCCCCCGACAGCGAGCAGGGCAACAACGCCTCGGCCCTGCAGCTGAGTGAAACCCTGTTGACGGCTGCCACGCTGGGCGTGGTGGGTGCCGTGTTCGCGGCCCTTCTGCTGTTTGGCGAGGCGGGCTATGTCATGGCATTTGGCGTGGCCGCCATCCTGGCCTTGGGAACAGTGCTGGTCTCGCGCCGGACGGCCTGAGGGACGGCGTCACAGAAAGCGAAGCGGCAGGCGGGACCCGCGCAGACCCTAGGAGACCGTCTCCAGCTCCCCGCCGGTCCGTTCCGCTTCTCCTGCGGCCCGCAGCGCAGTGTAGGCGCCGCCTGCCTCGCGCAGGCTCGACGGCGTACCCACCTCCACGAGCGAGCCACCCGAGAGCACTGCCAGCTGATCGGCATCTTCGACCGTGGAGAGCCTGTGCGCAATGGTCAGTGTGGTTCGGCCCACGGCCAGGTGGTCCAGCGCCACTTGGACGGCGGCCTCGGTGGTGTTGTCCAGGGCTGAGGTGGCTTCATCGAGGATCAGCACCCGGGGGTTGCGCAAAATGGTCCGGGCGATGGCCAGGCGCTGCTGCTCGCCGCCGGAGAAACGGTAGCCGCGGGCTCCCACCAGAGTGTCCATGCCTTCGGGAAGACCGGCCACCAAGTCGGCAATCTGCGCCGAAGCCAGCGCCTGCCACAGTGTGGCGTCATCGGCTGTGGGGGCGGCAAGCTGTAAATTCTCACGGATGGAGGCGTGCACCAGGTACGTTTCCTGAGACACCACGCCCACAATGCGCGCCAGCGTTTCCGGGGAAATATGGCGCACATCAACCCCGTCGATGGTGACCCGGCCCGCTGTGACGTCATGCAGCCGCGGCAGCAGCGCACCCAGCGTTGACTTGCCCGAACCCGTGGGTCCCACCACCGCCGTTGCGGTGCCAGCCGGCAGCAAAAGATCGATTCCGCGCAGAACATCCGGGCCGCCGTCGTACGCGAAATGCACGTTCTCAAAGCGGACCTCGCCACGTACCCGGGCGGGATCCATGGCCATGGGGGACGCGGGTGCGGCAATTTCCGGCACCAGGTCCAGGTATTCAAAGATGCGGCTGAACAGGGCCATGGCGCTCACCCATTGCACGCCAAGGTTCAGTAGGCCCATGATGGGGCGGAAAATGGTGGCCTGCAACGCCGTGAACGCCACGATGGTGCCGATGCTCATGGTGTTCCCCGGCAGTCCGCCGGCAAAGTAAATCAACGCTGGGATGGCGGAGAAGATGATGCCCATGGTGGCCATGCGCCAGCGCCCGGCCAGCTGCGAGCGCAATTCCAGGCCGATCAGCCGCTCGGAGCTGCCGGAGTAGCGGATGGCGTCGCGATCGGTGGTGCCGAGCGTTTTGGCCAGGCGGACGCCGGAGATGCTCAGCCCCTCCTCCACGTAGGTGTTCATGGTGGCGAGCTCGGTCTGCAAGGTGGTGGTGATGTCGCGCCGCAGCAGTGCCACCCGGCGGGAGAACCACACCGCTGGGGGGATGACTATCAAGGACAGCAGCGAGAGCTTCGGGGACAGGACAATCATGGCGGCCGCCGTAGCCACAGCCGTGGTCACGTTGGAGGCGACGCCGGTTGCCGTGGAGGTGATGACCGACTGCATGCCGGCGATGTCATTGTTGAGCCGCGATTGCACCTCACCGCTGCGGGTCCGGGTGAAGAACGCCAGTGATTGCTTTTGCAGATGCGCAAAGAGGCGAGTGCGCAGGGTGTGCATGATCCGTTGCCCCATGGCCGTTGTCATCCAGGTTTGCACCACACCAATGAAGGCGGTGGCCGCGGCAATGGCAATCATGGCGCCGGCCAGCCACGCCAGCAGCGGCACATCCTTGGCGGGCAGTGCCGTGTCAATGATGCCGCGGACTAGGAAGGGCTGGGCCAGGCTGACGATGGACGATGCGCTAATGAGAAGCACGACGACGGCGATTCTCCCCTTGTGTGGGGAAAACAGGGCAGCCACACGCTTCAGGCTGACGGGGTGGCGCTGGATCTGCGCCTTGTCGGCAGGATTGACGCGGGCCGGGCCCCTTTCTTTAAAGGCTGCCGAGCCGCCAAAATCTGCGGCGCCAGTGAAGTCTGTGGGGCCGGATCCGCCACGGCCGGGCTTTGATTTTTGTTCGGGAGTTCTCTCCGTCATGAGCGCCACCTCCAGATGGTGTGCGGGGTGCGGGACTCGCACCAACTAATACCGAGGTTACCTCACTATGTGGTTGGCAGTCAATATTAGTATGATGGTGACTATGGCACCCCATGACGCACCGGACCTTGGCGAACTCTTCCACGGCGCATTTCGCGGGCTGCGGCGCACCTGGGCCGAACAGTTGGCGCCCTGGGAGCTGACGCCGCACCAGTGGCGGGCCCTGCTGACGCTGCTGCGCCACCGTCCCGACATGCCCGGCGGGGCCGCTGTTGCCGGCGGGGCCGCGGCCGGTAAGTCTGGCTCTACTTCCGGAAACATCCGCCTCAAGGACTTGGCCGAACGCCTGCGCATCGCACCGCGCTCGGCCACCGAGGTGGTGGACCAGCTCGAAGCCAAGGGCCTGGTCCGCCGCGACCCGGACCCCACGGACAGACGGGCCACGCTCATCGTGGCAACAGATGCCGGGCAAGAGCTTTTTGCCGACATTCAGGCCGAACGCCGCGACAAGTCCACGGAGTACTTTGCCAAGCTCAGCGCGACGGACCGTGCCGAGCTGGCACGCATCCTGACCCAGCTCCGCGACTGAAACGCTATCGCACCATTGGTCAGTTTTTCAGGGACGCTATCGCACTGGCCGGTGCGCAAGTGCGATAGCGTTCGCAAAAATCCAGCCATTGCTGCGAGAGCGTCGGGATCAATCATCTAAGGCTGCGTGGCACCCTCAATGTTCACTAGCCACGGCACTCCGAACTTGTCGGTCAACATGCCAAAGGTGTCACCCCAGGGCGCCTGGGTGAGCGGCTCGGCTATGGTGGCCCCGTCGGCAAGCTTGTCCCACCAGCCGCGCAGCACAGCTTCCTCGTCACCGGAAAGGGAGACACTTGAATTGGGGCTGAACTCCAGGTACGAGGGAACATCGGCACCCATGAGCACCACGTCATTGTCCCCGGTCAGCATGCCGTGCATGATCTTGTCTGTCTCGGCCGGGTCTTCGGTGGCCTGGTAGTCGCCAAAGGTACTCAGTGCCAGTGTGCCGCCGAAGACCGTTTGGTAGAACTCCATGGCTTCCTTGGCGGTGTTCTGGAAGTTCAAATAGGGGTTGAGTCGCGTGGTCATGATCCTGCTCCTTGATGAAACCGTGGAGGTGGGCGCCCGGTCGGGCTGTGTGAAATTATGCCCCGATTCTCGGTCCCTGTCAGCAGCTGCAGCCACTATTTCTAGGAAAGCGCCTGGCCCTTGCGCCAGTAACCCATGAACGCCACGGCATTCCTGTCCATGCCCACGTCACGCACCAGGTAGCGGCGTAGTTCCCGGATAGTGGCGGCCTCCCCGGCGATCCACGCATAGAGGCCGTGCCCGGTGGCCGCGGCGGGGGTTTCCCACAGGATGGCGGCGTCAACGTCAACGTCCTCCGGCTCCTCGCCCAGATCGCACGCGGCCGGGGCAACCAGTGCACGGACCGCCCTGGACAACGCCTCGCCATGCGGGTTTGCACCCCGGGCCAGCCACGTGACTTCCACCCCTGAGGGGGTGTGGATGTCCAGGAAGTCTCCGGCCGCGGGCACTTCCAGAACCGCATGTCCGCTCACATGGGCGGGCAGTGTTTCCAGGATGGCCGCAATGGCCGGAACAGCCGTCTCGTCCCCCACCAGCAGCAGGCGCTCTGCCGGTCCGGGCGCGAATTCAATGCCCAGGCAGTCTCCCCAGCGGGCGCACGGGCCCACCACCAGCAAGGGATCCCCTGGTTCCGCGGCGGCGGCCCATGCCGCTGCCGGGCCCGATCCGCCGTGCAGGTGCAGCACAAAGTCAATGTCAAGCTCCGCCGGGGCGCCGGCCAAGGAACCCATCGCGGGAACCGCCGGACGCAGGGCGCGGACCGTGTAGGTGCGCATCACTCCGCGGCGTGATTCGTCCACTGCGAGCCAATTTTGGTACCAGTCATCTTGCAGGGAGCCGAGAATGTTGCTCAGCTCCGGCAGCGCATGGCCGGGCGAGGGGATCATGACCTTCACGCGCAGGTCCAAGGTGGCGCCGTCGGCGTTGGAGCCAAACAGGGCAAGGTCCTCCCCCACGAAGGTGATGCGGCGGAAATGCTCGCTCAGCCGCTGCACAGCGCTGACCCGGAGCCCAAAAGCCCGCATGGGCTTGATGGGATCCGCCTCGATGGTTTCTTTTTCCAGGATTGCCGAACTCATGCGCGCACACCTTCCGTCGCACTGATGGTTGATAACTTGCTGGCCGCGGCATCAGCCAGCAGCGCGGCCCGCCGCCCAATGGGAACCACCATGGGGGTGCCCACCACAGGGTCCGGGACCACCACGGATTCCAGCCCAAAAACGTCCTGCACCAGGGCCGCGGTGAGTACCTCCCCCGGCACCCCCTGCGCCACAATGGCGCCATCCTTCATGGCAATCAGGTGGTCCGCGTACCGGGCCGCCAGGTTCAGGTCGTGCAGCACAATTGCCACGGTGATGCCGCGCCGGGCGTTGAGTTCGGAGACAACATCAAGAACCTCCACCTGGTGAGCCAAATCCAGGTAGGTGGTGGGCTCATCCAGCAGCAGCACGTCGGTCTCCTGCGCAAGAGCCATGGCGATCCAGACCCGCTGGCGCTGTCCGCCGGACAGTTCGTCAACGTTCCGGTCGGCGAGTTCGGCAGTGCCCGTCACGTTCAGCGCGGCCGCCACGGCGTCGTCGTCGGCCGGGGTCCACTGCCTGAACCAGCCCTGGTGTGGGCTGCGGCCGCGCCCCACAAGATCCGCCACGCTGATGCCGTCCGGCGCCGTGGGCGTTTGCGGCAGGATGCCCAGCTCGCGGGCCAATTCCCGGGAGCGGACCTTGTGAATGTCCGTCCCGTTCAGATGGACGACGCCGGCACCTGGCTTGAGCAGCCTGGCCAGACCCCGCAGCAGGGTGGACTTCCCGCAGGCGTTGGCCCCCACAATGATGCTCACCTTGCCGGCGGGCAACTGAACGGAAAGGTTTTCCACGATGGAGCGGTCACCGTAGCCCAGCGAGAGGGCGCTGGCGGACAGGGATGCGGCTTCTTTTGCGAAATGATGGCTCATCTCAGCCTCCTTGGTTGGCACGGTTGGTTGAGATGAGCAGCCACAGCAGGAAGGGCGCACCCAAGGCCCCTGTGACCACTCCCACGGGCAGGGATACACCCGGGACGGCGTTGACGCCCACAAAATTGGCGGCCAGGACTATTGCCGCACCCACCAGCGCGGACAGGGGCAAGCTGGCCGCTCCCCTGTTGAGACGGTTGGCAATGGGGCCGGCCAGGAACGCCACGAAGGCGATCGGGCCGGCCGCGGCCGTGGGGAAGGCGGCCAGGAGCACCCCCACAATGGTGAGCAGCAGGCGGGCGCGCGGGACGTTGAAGCCAAGACCCGACGCCGTGTCATCGCCGAGAGCCATGCCGTGCAGCTCACGTGAGCCGGCGGCCACAAACGGCAGCACAAGCAGCAGAGCCACGGCCAGGATGGTGACACGTTCCCAGTTGGCCGAGTTCAGCGACCCTGTCAGCCACACCATGATTTCCTGGGCGTTGTTGATGTCGGCCCGGGACAGCAGGAACGTGACGGCAGCCTGCATGAACGCCGCCGCACCAATGCCAATGAGAATGAGCCCGGTTCCGCCACGCCCGCGAGCCAGGACCGTGATGAGCAGGGCAACGGCCAGTGCCCCGATGATGGCTGCCACCGAGACGCCTGCGCCGCGCACCCCAAAGATGACCACGGCGGCCACGGCCGTGGCACTAGCGCCGTAACTGATGCCGATGATGTCAGGGCTGGCCAGCGGATTGCGCAGCATGGACTGGAAAATGGCCCCGGCCATACCAAAGGAGGCGCCGGCCAGCAGCCCCAGCACGGCCTGCGGGAACTTGTTTTCCATGACGATGAAGCTGGCGCCGGGTATGGTTTTTCCGCCCAGCATGGCAAAGAAATCGGGGATGGTGACCGTGTAGCTGCCCAGCAGAATGTTGACGGCCAGCAGTGCGAAGACAAGCAGCGCCAAACCAGCAGTAAGGAGTGTCTTGCGGCGGCGTGGGGCTTTGCGCTGCTGACGCACCCAGGCAGCCGTGGTTGCTTGTTGAAGGACGCTCACAGTTCCGCCTGCTTTCCGCGCCGCACCACGGCGATGAACACGGGAGCCCCCAGCATGGCGGCCAGGATTCCGGCGGGGACTTCACCGGGGAGCAAAATGACGCGGCCAACCACGTCCGCCAGCAGCAGGATCGCCGGGGCGGCAAGCAATGACAGTGGCAGCAGCCAGCGGTAGTCGGGCCCCACGAGTCCGCGCAACAGGTGCGGCACCACTAGGCCGATGAAGGCTATGGGCCCGGCCAATGCCGTGGCGGAGCCGCACAACAAGACAATGCCTAGGGCGGAGACGGCGCGGCCCAGGCTGGGGCGCTGGCCCAGGCCACGGGCCATGTCGTCACCCAGCGCCAGGGTGTTCAGGAGCTTGCCCGTGCCCAACAAAATCAGGGCGCCCGCCGCAACAAAGGGCAGCACGGCCACGATCGATTCCCATGACTTTCCGGCCAGCGCACCCACCTGCCAGCTTCGGAAAAGCTCCAACGAGTCTTGGCTGGAAACCAGCATGGCGCTCATGAGCGAGCCCATGCCGGCCGAGATGGCGGCACCTGCCAAGGCCAGCTTGACGGGTGTGGCGCCGCTGCGGCCCAGGCTGGCCACGGCGTAGACCACCACGGCGGCCACGGCACTGCCCACGAAGGCAAACCACAGGTAGCTGGCGATGCTGGCGGCACCGAAGAAGAAAATTCCGGCCACCACGGCCAGGGCTGCCCCCGCATTCACGCCCAAAATTCCAGGATCGGCCAGCGGATTGCGGGCCACACCCTGCATGGAGGTTCCGGCCAGGCCCAGGGCCAGCCCCACAATGAGGCCCGCAGCCGTACGCACCATGCGGGCACGAACTACTGCGTGGTCGCCGTTGTTTGGATCGAAATGTATCAGCGCATCCAGCACCGTGGCTGGCGCAATGCTGCGGGCCCCCACGGCAAGGGACAGTAAGGCGACCAGCGCCAGGGCAGCAATCAAGGCCAGCAGCCACACCAGCCTGCGGCGGGTGTTGATCTGCTGGGCCGGCGCGCTGCCGTGTTTGGGGCTGCCCGAGGGCACCCCAGCTGCTGCGAGGGTGGGTGCGGAGTCCGTTGCCAGCGCAGCTCTTCCCCCCGCAACTACTGGCGTGCTTCTCACCGGTGGATCCTTAGGCCTTGTCCGCAGCTTCTGCCAGCTGTGGCAGGAAGGTGTCCAGGGCCCAGGGCAGGCTCAGGGGGGACGAGGCGGAGATGGCCAGGGTGAGCATCTGGTCCGAGTCTGCCACGAAGGCACCCTTCTTGACTGCCGGGATCTGGCCCAGCAGCGGGTCGGCAACAATGGCTGCCTTGGACTTGCTGTCCGGTACCCAGCTGACAAATACCTGCGAGTCCAATTCGTTCGCCTTCTCGGCAGACCAGGGCAGGTAGAACTCCTTGGTGCCCTTCTCCGCTGCAACCACCACAGGGGCCAGCGTCATGCCGATGCTGCTCAGGAACTTGGGGCGGTTGTCACCGGAGAGGTACACGTTGACGCCGTCGCTCTTGGCGGGCTCAAGGTTGCCGTAGATGAAGGTCTTGCCGGCAATCTGCGGGTATTTTGCGGCCTGGTCCTTGACGGTCTTCTCGGTGGCTGCAATGAGATCCTTGGCGGCCGCGGACTTGCCCAGAGCCGCGCCAATCATGGTGGTGGATTCCTGCCATGAGGTGCCGTAGGCGGCTTCCGGGAAGGCGATGACGGGAGCGATTTTGCTCAGTTTGTCATAGTCTTCCTGGGTCAGGCCCGAGTAGGCGGCAAGAATAATGTCAGGGGTGGTCTTGGCGATCTCGGTGAAGTTGATGCCGTCTGCTTCCGAGTACTGCACGGGAGCCTTGGCAGTTCCGATGGCTGCACCGGCCTTTTCAAGCGCAGCGTCCTTCCACGCGGTGGAGAACTTCTCATTGCCACCCCATTCGTTCTTGGGCATGCCCACGGGAACAACGCCCAAGGCGATGGAAACGTCGTCGTTCACCCAGGACACGGTGGCCACCCGCTGCGGGGCGGCCTTGATGACGGTCTCGCCGTAGATGTGCTTCACGGTCACGGGGAAGGTGTCAGCAGCGGCCTGCGTGTTTTGCGAACCCGTCCCGCCAACCGCACCAGTTGAGCAACCGGCCAACCCCACACTCAACGCAGCAACCGATGCAAACAGTCCCAGCTTGAGACCCTGACGACGCGAAAATTCCATAACGATTCCTAACGGTGACCCCAAGATAAAACTTGCCCTTGTTATGCAAGCCTTACCTACTTTAGCGGATCATTTTGGCAATAGAGAACATTTTAGTGCCTTATTTGACACTTTTTGCAGTATTGTCCCCAAACGCGCCATCATCCGGCAGCTCTCCCGCGTCCCGGCGCGGATGAGGCCACGCCTGTGCACTGAACGTTTGACGAGTACCAAACGTGTGCGCCTATGATCGAAGGGCAGCAGATCATGACCACCAACAGTGAGGATCTGACCATGGCGACGCCAAGAACAAGCGCCGCAACAGCTGAGGAAACCATCAAAGGCAGCGGAAACGCCATGGTGGAGTTTTCCAATGTGAGCAAGATTTACCAGTCCGGGAAGCCTGCCGTGGACGCGCTCAATCTCAGCATTGAAACCGGCAAGATTACTGTTTTTGTGGGTCCGTCGGGCTGCGGCAAGACCACGTCGCTGCGCATGATCAACCGCATGGTGGAGCCCACCTCGGGCGTCATCACCGTTGGCGGGCGGGATGTGGGCACCATCCCCGCCCCTGAGCTGCGCCGCTCCATGGGCTATGTGATGCAGCAGTCCGGCTTGTTGCCGCACCGCACAGTCCTTGACAACGTTTCCACAGTGCTCCGGCTCAACAAGGTGCCGCGCACCCAGGCCAGGAAACGCTCCCTGGAACTGCTGGAAACGGTTGGGTTGCCGGCTTCCATGGCCACGCGTTACCCCAATCAACTCTCCGGCGGGCAGCAGCAGCGCGTGGGTGTTGCCCGGGCACTGGCCGCCGACCCGCCGGTTTTGCTCATGGACGAACCGTTCTCCGCGGTGGACCCCGTGGTGCGCGCCGAACTGCAACAGGAACTGTTGCGGCTGCAGCGTGAGCTCGCCAAAACCATCATTTTTGTCACGCATGACATCGACGAGGCCACTGTCCTCGGCGACACCTTGGCCGTGTTTGCCAGCGGCGGCCGGGTGGCCCAGTATGCCCCGCCCGAGGAGATCCTGCGTGCCCCGGTTGACGATTTTGTTGCAGGTTTTGTGGGCCGCGACCGCGGCTTCCGCCGCCTGTCCTTCAGCCCCGGCGACTCCCTGCCCATCCAGCGCGTCCCCACTGCCCTGTGGGACGGCGCCACCACCACCGGCGAGGCTGGCGCCACTGCCGCGGCCGGCTCACCCTGGGTTCTGGCCGTGGACGGCCACGACCGGCCGTTGGGCTGGCTGCGCCAGGACTTGCGCACAGCAGCGGCGCGGCCCGAACTGGTCCCGGGTGGCTCACTTTTCCAGGGCGGCGACCCCCTGCGCAACGCCTTGGACGCGGCCCTCTCCTCCCCCTCCGGCCTGGGTGTTGCCGTGGACGGCGAGGGCAAGGTCATGGGAGTGTTTAAGGCTGCCGACGTTTTGGCCGCGATTGAGGCCACACGGGAAAGCCGGTACTGATGCAGTGGTTTCTGGCTAATCTGCCGCAGGTCCTCAACCTCACCGGCTACCACCTGATTCAAGCCGTGGTGCCGTTGGCACTCAGCGTCCTGATCGCGATCCCCCTAGCCCAGCTCGCCCGGCTGAACAAGCTGGCCGGTGGCATCATCCTGTCACTGGGTTCCCTGCTGTACACCGTCCCGTCCCTGGCCTTGTTTGTGATTTTGCCGAGCATCCTTGGCACCAAGATCCTGGACTTTGCCAACATTATTGTGGCGCTGACCATCTACGCTGTGGCGCTGCTGGTCCGCTCAACACTGGATGCCTTGAATTCCGTGGACGATACCGTCCGCCAAGCCGCCACGGCCATGGGCTACAAACCGCTGCAACGGTTCCTGGGCGTAGACCTGCCACTGTCCATCCCGGTCCTTTTTGCCGGCCTGCGGGTCATTTCCGTCAGCAACATTTCGCTCGTGAGCGTGGGTTCCCTGCTGGGGATCCCTAGTTTGGGCTTCTTCTTTACCGACGGCCTGCAAAGAAATTTCCCCACCGAGATCGTGGTGGGGATTGTTGGCACCTTGGTCTTGGCCTTGCTGATGGACGTGGTGCTGGTGTTGCTCCAACGAATGCTCACACCCTGGCTGCGAACAGCCACATCGGCCCCGCTGCAGGCTGCCGAGACCCAGGGCGCTGGCGCACAAAACCCGGCGGTGGCCGCATGAGCCTGATGGCGGCAGCACTGCCGGCCACCAAATACACGGGCACCAACCCCTTCAGTCAGGGCTGGGAGTGGCTCAGCGATCCAGTGAATTGGCAGGGCCCCCTGGGTATACCCACCCGGCTCGTGGAACATTTGGGCTACTCAGCCCTGACGCTCCTGGTGTCGCTTGCCATCGCCGTGCCGCTGGGACTCTATGTGGGGCACACCGGCAAGGGACGCGGCGTGGTCATTGCCCTGGCAGGCATGTTGCGGGCCCTGCCGACGCTGGGCGTCATGACCTTGTTCGCCCTTATCGCCACCTCATCACTGTCCCTCATGCCAGCCATCTGGGCACTTGTTCTGCTGGCCGTGCCACCCATTCTGACGGCCACGTACGCAGGGATTGCCGCCGTGGACAGGGGCCTGGTCGACGCCGCCCGCAGCATGGGCATGACCGAACCGCAGGTCTTATTCGGGGTGGAAGTCCCCAACGGCCTCACAGTGATGTTGGGCGGCTTCCGCTCGGCCGTGCTGCAGGTAATTTCCACAGTGGCGGTGGTGGCGTTCATCAGCCTTGGCGGGCTGGGGCGCTACATCATTGACGGTTTGGCTGTGCAGGATTACGGTCAGGTACTGGGCGGAGCGGTGATTATTGCCGCGCTGGCCATTGCCCTGGACGGCTTGCTGGCGTTGGTGCAGCGTTTGGTGATTTCGCCAGGCCTGAAGAAAACCACGATAGTCCCGCAGCAGCCACCTCTGGCCCGGGAACCCCAATTTTCACAAGCATCAGCCGCTCTTACAGGAGATAAATCATGACGAAGAATTCCTTGCCCAGCCGCCGCGCGTTCATGGGGGCAGCAGCGGGGCTCTCCATTGCTTTTGCCGTAACAGCCTGCGGCGGCGGCGATCCCTTGGGTGCAGCCAGTAGCGGCCCGGCCGGATCGGGCGGCCCGGTGGTGGTGGGCTCGGCCAACTTCCCCGAAAACGCCATCCTGGCCGAGATCTACGCCGGTGCGTTAAATGCTGCGGGTGTCCAGGCTTCCACAAAGTTGAACATTGGCGCCCGCGAGGTCTATATGAAGGCCCTGGCGGACGGATCCATCGACGTGGTCCCGGAATACACCGGCAACCTGTTGGGCTACCTTGACGCCGCCAATACGGTCATTGACGGCCCGGGGATCTTGGCCGCCCTTCCCGCCAAGCTGCCCGCCGGCCTGAGCGTTTTGACGGCCGCGTCCGCAGAGGACAAGGACGCAATTGTTGTTACGCCGGAGACGGCAGCCAAGTACAACCTCAAGTCCATCGCTGACCTGACACCTGTGTGCAAAGACCTTATTCTGGCGGCGCCGTCGGAATTTTCCACCCGCCCTTACGGCCTGCCCGGCCTGGCCAAACTTTATGACTGCGTGCCCAAGAGCTTTGTGCCCTTCAGCGCCAGTTCCGAGGCATTGAACCTGAAGGCCTTGTTAAACAATGAGGTCCAGATTGCGGACATCTTCACCACCTCCCCGGAAATCACGGCCAACAAGCTGGTGGTCCTGGAGGACCCCAAGGGCTTGATCGGCGCCCAGCAGGTTATCCCCGTGGTCAAGACGGACAAACTCAACGACGCCGGAAAGGCTGCCCTGGACGCTGTTTCGAAGCAGTTGACCACGGCGGATTTGATCGCCCTGCGCACCCAGGTTGAGGGTGCTGCAAAGATGGACCCCAAGGCCGCAGCAGCGCAGTGGCTCAAGGACAAAGGCATCACCAAGTAAGGAGCCGTCATGGCCACCACGGAGAAGCAAGCTGTTGTTGATGTTGTTGTGCTGGGCATGGGCCCCGGAGGCGAGTCGGTGGCCGGGGAGCTGGCCGCCGCAGGCCTGAAAGTGGTGGGCGTGGAGTCCGGGCTGGTGGGCGGGGAATGCCCCTACTACGGCTGTGTCCCCTCCAAGATGATGATCAGGGCCGGCAATGCCGTGGCTGAGGGGCTGCGCATTCCCGGCCTCGCCGGCCAGGCGCAGGTCACGGCCGACTTTTCCGTGGTGGCCAAGCGCATCCGGACCGAGGCCACCGATGACTGGGACGACGCCGTCGCGGCCAAGCGTTTCACCGACAAGGGCGGGATCCTGGTGCGCGGCACCGGCCGGTTGGCTGGTCCCCGTGACGTCACGGTTTCCCTGCCCGACGGCGGAGAACGCACCTTCCGCGCGCGGCTGGCGGTGGTGCTCAACCCGGGAACGAACCCGGCGGTTCCCGCCGTTCCCGCCGTGGCCGGGACCCCGTTCTGGACCAACCGGGAGGCTGTCCAGGCAACGGAGGCGCCCGCCTCGCTGGTGGTTTGGGGTGCCGGCCCCATTGCCGTGGAACTGGCGCAGACCTTTGCCCGCTTTGGCTCAAAAGTAACCGTTGTGGCGCGCGGGCCCGGTCTGCTTTCGCGCGAGGAACCCCAAGCAGCCAAGCTCTTGGGCGAGGTTTTCCACAGCGAGGGCATCAAGATCCTGTCCAACACCAACGTCACGGCCGTGCGGCACTCGGCCGGCGGTTTCCGCATTGACGCCACGGACTCAGCAGGAAAAGTGCGGCGTCTGCGCGCCGAAAAGTTCCTGATTGCCACAGGACGCACCATGGCGTTGGCTCCCCTGAACCTGGCCAGCGCAGGCATCAAGTGGGACGGGCGCACTGCACCAACGGTGGACTCCCACATGCAGCTGGCCGAAGGACTTTACCTGATTGGCGACGCCGCGGGGGCCGGGGCGTTCACGCACATGTCGATGTATCAGGCCAACATTGTGGCCGGTCACATCCTCGCCAGCCATGCCGGGCAGCCGGACAGGGGAACTGCGCAATCCCACGCCGTGCCGCGCGTGACCTTTACGGATCCCGAGATCGGTGCCGTGGGCCTGAGCGAAAGGCAGGCACGGGAGGCGGGGCACTCCATCCGGGTGGGGTACACCGAGGTGGCTGCGTCCACACGGGGCTGGATCCACAAATCCGGCAATCAGGGTTTCATCAAGGTCATCGAAGACACCCAAACGGGCGTTTTGGTGGGGGCCACCTCCATGGGCCCGCAGGGCGGGGAAGTGCTCTCGGCGCTGGTGCTGGCGGTCCATGCCCGCATCCCGGTGGCAACGCTGAAGACAATGATTTACGCCTACCCCACGTTCCACCGGGCCATTGCCCAGGCGCTGGCCGCCCTGAAATAGTCCAGGACTGCCAGCGTCAGCTCCCCAGACGCATCTGTGACGCACTTGACGCTCCGGATAGCGCATTCCGAGGCGGAATTGGTGCAGCAAGTGCGTCACAGATTTCAGGCGGCTAGCCCAGAATGGCCTTGCGGACAGCGGCGCTCAGTTGCATGGCCCGGCCCGCCGTGCCACCTTCCTCGTTCCATGCCGGCACGTAGCCAAAGCCAATCCCGTACAAAGGGTCGGCGAAGCCTAAAGCCGCGTTGGCGCCGTCGTGCCCAAACGCCTGTGCACTGCCAAAGTCCATGCGCGGGTGCGATTTCATGAACGTGAGCGCAAAGGCGCCGGTGTCGCAGAAAACCCTGTCCAGGCCCCACACCTGCTCCTGGCTCATGAGGGCAATAGTTTCCGGGCTGAGATAGGCCGGCACACTGCCGATCCCCGTGATGGCGCCGGCATAGACACGGGCCAGGCCGTCGGCGGAACCCACACCGGCTCCGCTGCAGCTGCCTGCGGCGCGGATGCTGCGAATGTTGGGCAGCTCCAGCAAGTTCCCTGCCTGCACATTGCCGGAAACCCCTGCGATGGAGCCGGGATCAACAAAGAATGGGCCCTCCTGCTGGGCAAAGAGCACTGGCCGGAACCGCGGCTCCTCGGATTCGGGCAGCCCAAGGAACATGTCCGCGGCAAAGGGTGCCCGGATGCGCTTTTCATACACATTCTGCAGGCGCTCGCCCGTGACGCGGCGGCACAATTCCTCCAAGAAAACACCCATGGTCAGTGCGTGGTAGCCAAAGGTCCCGCTGCCGGGACGCCACAGTGGTGCCATCGCGGCCAGCCTGTCGACCACGGCCGCCAAGTCGTTGTACTCCTCCATGGCAAAGCCGCCCTGCACACCCACCAGGCCGCCCTGGTGTGAGAGCAGCTGGCGTACCGTGATGGCCGCCTTGCCGTTGCGGGCAAACTCGGGCCAGTATGTGGCCACCCTGGCGTCCAGGTCGATCAGGCCGTCCTGGACCAGCAGGCTGAACGCGAGCGCCGCAACACCCTTGGAACAGGAAAACACGCCAGTGAGGGAATCGGCTGCGGAGTCCGGACCGCCCACCAAGTCCACCACCTTGGTGCCGTTGAGGTACACGGCCAGCTGCGCACTGTAGCCGGGGTCGGCGCCCAGCATGCCATCAAAGAGCTCCCGGACGGGGGCAAATTGTTCGCTGGCATGGCCGTGGGACACAGTGATGGTTGACTGCTCTGGGGATGTCATGACCCCACTCTAGGGAATGCCGCCCCCGCTTGGCATCACGCCCCGCGGCCACCGCGGAATTTCAGTCGCCAAGCCCGCAATAGTCCAGCAGCAATTCCGCAAACATGGAGTTGGCCCAGGAGAACCAGGGCCGGGTGAACCGCTCGGGATTGTTCGCATCGAATCCCTCATGCATGGCGCCCGTGCCGCCTGTTGTGTCACGCAGTAGCTGCAGCAGCCGCAATTTCTCCGCCTGTTCCGGGGCGGTGAGCCCCTGCACGGCCAGCCCGATGGGCCAGATGTAACCCGGCGGAGTGTGTGGGCTGCCGATCCCGGCCGCTTGCGAGCCCTGATAAAAGTAAGGGTTCTCGGCGCTCAAGATGAACGCCCGGGTGGCCAGGTACAGCGGGTCGGCTTGGTCAATGCCGCCGGTCAGGGGCAGTGAAAGCAGGCTCGGCATGTTGGCGTCATCCATCAACAACGCATTGCCCAGCCCGTCCACCTCATAGGCGTACATGTCCCCGTGCAGGGCGTGTTTGACCACGCCAAATTCCGCCACGCCGGCAGCAATCTCGGCGGCCAGCGAGGCGGCGTCAGCGGCGAGCTGGCTGTCGCGGTAAATCTCCTGGGCAATCTCCGCCAGCTGCCGCAGCGCCTGGGCGGCGAACAGGTTCCCGGGGATGTTGAAGCTGTACACGCAGGCGTCGTCGCTGGGACGGAAGGCCGCCCAGGTCATGCCCGTGATGCCATGCTCCGGCCCCTTACCCTCCCGCTGCAGCGTTTCGCTCGGCAAATCCGTGTTGCGCACAAAGCTATACGCCGAATTGCCCTAGTGGTCTTGTTCAAGGCGCAACTGCTCCACAATGGTGCGCAGGACACCGTGGACCGCTTCGTCAAAGACGTCGGTGCGGCCGGTGCGTCGCCACACCGTGTGGGCCAGCCAGATGGGGAACGCCAGGGAGTCCACCTCATATTTGCGTTCCCAGATCCACGGATCCTCGCAGCGGTCCTGCGGATCGTAGGAGGCTCCGTTGGCTTCCTGGTTGAAGGCGTTGGCGTAGGAATCCTGGGCCACATAGCGGAATTGGCGCCTGCTCAAGCCGGCAAGGAGCTCATAGAGCTCCGGCCCCTGGGCGGAGTCCAAAAAACGCAGGAACGGCAACATTTGCGCGGAGGAATCTCGCAGCCACATGGCGGGGATGTCGCCGGTGATGACAAAGGTGGTGCCGTCGGGTTCCCGGCTAAGGGTGGTCTCAAGCGTGTTGCGCATGCCCTCATGGAAAATGCTGGCCAGGTCTGGGTCGCCGGTGATGGTTTCTATCAGCTCGGCACACTCCAGCAAGGGGCCCTTGAGGAACTCCCGCCCGTCCCCTGCCGCCACTATTTCTGTCGGCGTGTGGCCTTCCTTGCCCATGTTTTCTCCTTAGCTGATGGAACACCCCAGCTTATGTGCGCCCGGAGTGACTTGCCACACTAGACTGTCATTTCAGCCGCTCCGCTGCCCGGTATTGGAAGGTATCTGCATATGCATGACAAACACGAGCTGATCCAAAACCGGCTCAAGCGAGTCCTCACCGAACGCATCCTCCCGGCCATCCACACCCCGCTTGCCCCGTTGGAGCTGACGGCGTGGCATGTGGAGGGCGGCCAGGGCGAACCAGTTAATCCCGCCAGTGCCCTGCCCCAGCCCGGAACCTCCAGCGACGCCCGGTACGAGCCGTTCACCGTGGGCCAGCAGTGGGGCCCGGCATGGGGCACCAGCTGGATCCATGTCACGGGCACCGTTCCTTACGAGGCGCGCGGTGCCACCGTGGAGCTGGTGGTGGACTTGGGCTTCAGCCAGTCCTGGCCCGGTTTCCAGGCCGAAGGCCTCGTGTACCGTCCGGACGGCAGCACCATCAAGGGACTGAACCCGCTCAACACCTGGATCCCGGTGTCCGCAGCGGCGCAGGGCGGGGAAATCATTGACCTGTTTGTTGAGGCCGCAGCGAACCCCTTTGTGTTCACCGACAACCCCTTCATCCCCACCGCGCTCGGGGAAAAATTTACCGCTGGCAGCGCCCCGCGCTACACCATGGCCCGGGCCGACATCAGTATTTTCAACACTGAAGTGTGGGAGCTGGTCCAGGACCTCGAGGTGCTGGACCAGCTGGCCACCGAGCTGGATCTGGGCAACCCGCGCTGCTGGGACATCTTGTATGCGCTGGAACGCGCGCTCGACGCCGTGTCCCTCTCAGACATACCCGGCACAGCCGCCGCGGCCCGCGCCCAGCTTGCCGAGGTTCTGGCCCAGCCGGCCAACGCCAGCGCCCACCAGATCACAGCCATTGGGCACGCCCACATTGACTCGGCGTGGCTGTGGCCCGTGCGTGAAACCGTGCGCAAGGTGGCCCGCACGGCGTCCAATATGGTGAACCTGCTGGACGAAAATCCCGAGTTCCAGTTCGCCATGTCCTCAGCGCAGCAGTACGAATGGCTTAAAGAGCACCGGCCGGAGGTGTTCGCCCGCGTCAAAGACGCCGTGGCCCAAGGCCGCTTCATCCCGGTGGGCGGCATGTGGGTGGAATCGGACACCAACATGGTGGGTTCCGAGTCCATGGCCCGCCAATTCGCCTACGGGCAGCGCTTCTTCCGGGAGAACTTTGGCATCGAGTGCCAGGAGGTGTGGCTGCCGGACTCCTTTGGCTACTCCGCCGCGCTGCCGCAAATTGTGAAGCAGGCCGGCGCCCAGTGGTTCCTGACGCAGAAAATCTCCTGGAATACCGTCAACAAATTCCCGCATCACACCTTTAATTGGGAGGGGATCGATGGAACCCGCGTCTTCACGCACTTCCCGCCGGTGGACACCTACAACTCCCAGCTGTCCGGCGCCGAATTGGCCCATGCTGTGAGCAACTTCCGGGACAAGGGTGCGGCGAAGAATTCGCTGGTTCCCTTTGGCTGGGGCGACGGCGGCGGCGGACCCACGCGTGAAATGCTGGCCCGCGCCAAGCGCACCAAAAACCTGGAGGGCTCCCCGCAGCTCACGATCCAAAGCCCGGCCGAGTTCTTCACTGCGGCGCAGGCCGAGTACCCCAACGCCCCCGTGTGGAAGGGCGAGCTGTACCTTGAGCTGCACCGCGGCACCTATACGTCCCAAGCCCTGACCAAGCAGGGCAACCGGAGCAGCGAACACCTGCTGCGCCAGGCCGAGCTGTGGTGCGCCACGGCCGCCGCACGCGGACTGATCGACTACCCCTACGACGAGCTGGACCGGCTGTGGAAGCTGGTGCTGCTCAACCAGTTCCACGACATCCTGCCCGGCTCCTCCATCGCCTGGGTGCACCGCGAGGCGGCAGAGAGCTACGCCCGGATCGCCAGCGATCTCGAAGAGCTCATCAGCCCGGCGCTGCTCGCACTGGCTCCCTGGGCCGATCCCCAGCTCGACCCTGGCTCGGAGCAGGATTTCGCAAACACCACGCTCTTCAACGCCTCACCCTACCCGCGCCGCGGCATCGCCCCGCTGAGTGCGGGCGTCGCGGCACCGCACACCACAACGGAGGTGACGGTGGAGCGAGACGGAAGCGACGTCGTCGTATGCAACGGGCTCATCACCGTCCGTTTCGGGGCGGACGGCGTCATCACTTCCATTGTGGACGTGGCGGCGAACCGCGAGCTGGTGCCGGCGGGGCAGGGCGCCAACCTGCTGCAGCTGCACGCCGACTTCCCCAACATGTGGGACGCCTGGGACATTGACGAGTTTTACAAAAACACTGTGACGGACCTACGCGAACTGGATTCGATGGAGGTGACTAGGGAGTCAGGTCAGGCCGAGGTCACCATCAAGCGCAGTTTCCGAAGCTCGCACATCACCCAGCGCGTGCGCATTTCCGCGGATTCCAAGTCCATCATCGTCTACACGGACGTCGACTGGCACGAGCAGGAGACGCTGCTCAAGGCCGCGTTCCCGCTCGACGTGCACGCCGATCACGCCCGCTTCGAGACGCAGTACGGGCACATCCAGCGCGCCACACATGAAAACACGTCCTGGGACAACGCCCGTTTTGAGGTGTGCGCGCACCGCTGGGTGCATGTGGGCGAGCCCGGTTTTGGTGCTGCCGTCATCAACGATTCCACCTACGGGCACGACGTGTCTCGCCACCCCGGCAGCAACGGCTCCAGCTTCACCACTGTGCGGCTGTCGCTGCTGCGCGGACCGCGCTTCCCCGATCCGGAAACCGACCAGGGGCCCCATTCCTTCACCTACGGGCTCGTGGTGGGTGCCGAGGTGGCCGACGCCGTGGCCGCCGGTTATGCCATGAACCTGCCGTGGCGGGGCACGCACTCTGGAGGCACCGCCGTCGAACCCCTGATCAGCACAGACTCCCAGGCGGCCTTGATTGAGGCGGTCAAGCTGGCCGACGACCGCAGCGGCGACGTCATTGTGCGCCTCTATGAGCCGCTCGGCGCCCGCGCGCAGCTCACACTGAAAGCTTCTTTCCCCCTTGCGTCCGTGGCGGAAAACAACCTACTGGAGCAGCCGTACCGCGCCGGATCCCTCACGGTTGGCGCGGCGGACGACGGCAACCCCACGATTCACCTGGCACTACGACCCTTCCAAATCCTGACTTTGCGTTTGCAGAAAGGCAATAAATGATCCTCCCCGCAACACCCACAGCTCGCGCCACTCCCCTGCGCTGGGGCGTGAACTACACCCCCAGTGAGGGCTGGTTCCACTCGTGGCAGGACTTTGACCTGGACGCCGTGCGGGCCGACTTTGAGTCGATTGCCGCCTTGGGCCTGGACCATGTGCGCATCTTCCCGCTGTGGCCGCTGCTGCAACCCAACCGCTCACTGATCCGCCCGGCGGGTATTGCCGATGTGGGCCGCGTGGTGGACGCTGCCGGCGAGTTTGGCCTGGATGTCTCGGTGGACGGCCTACAGGGCCACCTCTCCAGCTTTGACTTCCTGCCGGCCTGGGTGACCAGCTGGCACCGCCGCAACATATACACGGACCCGGAGGTAGTTGAGGCCGAGGCTGCGCTCATCACGGCCCTGGCCAACGAGGTCACCTCCCGCGACAATGTGCTGGGCATGACGGTGGGCAATGAGACCAACCAGTTCGCCGTGGAGCGCCACCCGGACCAGCAAGTCACCTCCCCGGATGAAATGGGCGAGTGGTTCAAGACCCTGCTGGCAGCGGCCCGCAGGGCCTGGCCCACGGGCATGCACCAGCACAGCTTTGATGACAACGCCTGGTTTGTTGACAGCTGCCCCGTCACCCCGGCGCATGCAGCCAACCTGGGCGATGCCACCACTGTGCACTCCTGGGTGTTCGTGGCCGTGGCGCATTTGTTCCCGCAGGGCCACCCGGCCCGCACACTGTTTGCCGACTACCTGATCCAGCTGGCCGATGCCTACTCCAATGACCCCGCACGGCCCATCTGGCTGCAGGAAATTGGGGCTCCGTACCCCGCAGTGCCTTTCGACGGCGCGGCAGACTTCCTGGAGCAAAGCCTGCGGCCCGTGCTGGATACCCCCAATTTGTGGGGTGTCACCTGGTGGTGCTCGCACGATGTCAGCCGCAAGCTGGCGGACTTCCCGGAGTTGGAATACACCCTGGGACTGCTGGATTCGGACCGCCGCCCCAAGCCTGCCGGGTTGCGCCTGGCGGAGCTGATTGCCGCCGAAAAGGCCAATCCCACACCCATCCGCCGGCGCGGCACGGCCCTGTCCTTCGACCCGGGCAATGAGGCCACGGGCGTTGGCCGCTCGGTGGCCGATCCCTCCGGCGAGCTGTTCAAGTCCTGGCTGGAACTGGCGACTGCCGGGCATAAGCCTGCCCTGGTGCGCGCTTCCATGACGAACGACGCCGGATACCTCGCCGCCCGCGGCATCACCGACGTGCGCCGCTAATATCTGTCCGCCTCAAAAAGCCCCGGCCCACGCCGGGGCTTTTTTGCTGCCGTACACCCCCTCTAGCCGCCGCGTGTACCGGGGAGTAGGCTCGCATCAATCGATGCGATGTACCGGACCCACAAGCCTGCGGTGTTCGCACCGCAGGCGGAAATGAGGAAACCATGAGCGCTGATGTTGATGCAGCCGGAGTGCGTGTCACGGCCGAGGACGCCAGAAGAGCGGCGGAGGCGGCCCGGGAAACTGTGTGGGAACGCCCCAGCTTCGCCAAGGGCCTGTATCTGGGCGACTTTAACGTTGACCTCATCCACCCCCATCCGCTGCCCTCGGCCGAGGATGCCGAGCGGGGGGAGGCGTTCTTGGAAAAGGTGGAGTCCTACGCCAGGACCATTGACGGTGCGCGGGTTGAGCGTGATGCAAAAATTCCCGACGAGTACCTGGCCGGCCTGGCGGAACTGGGCGTGTTCGGCATGAAAATTCCGGTTGAGTACGGCGGACTCGGCCTCAATCTAACGTACTACGGCAGGGCCCTGGCCATCTTGGGCAGCGTCCATCCAGCTTTTGGCGCCTTGGTTTCCGCCCACCAGTCCATCGGCGTGCCCGAGCCCGTCAAGGTATTTGGTACAGCTGAGCAAAAACAAAGGTACCTGCCCCGTTGTGCGGCCGGGGCCGTCACTGCGTTCCTACTGACAGAGCCGGACGTTGGTTCCGACCCCGCTCGCATGGGTTGCCTGGCGGTCCCGTCGGAGGACGGGAGTGAGTACATCCTGGACGGCGTGAAACTGTGGACCACCAACGGCGTGATCGCCGAGCTGGTGGTGGTCATGGCTATGGTTCCCTCCCGCGGACTTGACGCGGCAGGGCGCAAAACCGGCGGCATTACGGCCTTTGTGGTTGAGGCGGACTCCCCCGGCATTACGGTGGAAAACCGCAACGCATTCATGGGGTTGCGCGGCATTGAAAATGGTGTGACTCGCTTCCACCAGGTGCGGGTCCCGGCAGAAAACCGTTTGGGCCGTGAGGGTCAGGGTCTGAAGATCGCACTGACAACCCTGAACACGGGGCGCCTGTCCATCCCTGCCATGGCAGCTGGCGCGGCCAAGTGGTCTCTGAAGATCGCCAGGGAGTGGTCCGGCGCCCGCATTCAATGGGGCATGCCCGTGGGGCAGCACGAGGCGGTTGGCAAGAAGCTGGCGTTCATGGCCGCCACTGCGTTCGCCCTGGAGTCCGTGTTTGAACTGTCCGCGGCCCTGGCTGACGCCGGCATGAAGGACGTGCGCATCGAGGCCGCTTTGGCCAAACTGTGGTCCTCCGAGTTCTCCTACAAGTGCGCCGACGAGCTGGTCCAGATTCGTGGCGGGCGCGGCTACGAGACGGCGGCGTCGCTGGCGGCCCGCGGCGAACGGGCCGTCCCGGCCGAACAATTGCTGCGGGATCTGCGGATCAACAGGATCTTTGAAGGCTCCACGGAAATCATGCACCTGCTCATCGCCCGTGAGGCGGTGGACGCGCACCTGGCGGCGGCCGGCGATCTGGCCTCCAACACGGCAACACTGGCGGAGAAGGGGAAAGCCGCCATGGGCGCCAGTGGCTTCTATGCCAAGTGGCTGCCGCAGCTAGTGGTGGGCAAGGGCATGGATCCGCGCTCCTACAACGATTTCGGGCCACTCGCCAAGCATGTTCGCTTCGTGGAGCGGGAGTCGCGAAAGCTGGCTCGGCAAACCTTCTATGCCATGGGCCGCTGGCAGGGAAAGCTGGAGTACAAGCAGGCGTTCCTGGGGCGGATAGTAGACATTGGCGCGGAACTTTTCGCCATTTCGGCCTGCTGTTCCCGAGCCGAGATGCTCCGACTCAAGGACCCCGGCCAGGGCCGCTCGGCAGCGACACTGGCCGACGCCTTCGCCTGGCAGTCGCGGCTGCGTGTGGAGGCCCTGTTCAGCGAGCTCTGGCACAACACGGACGACTCGGACAAGTCCCTCAGTGCGGAACTGCTGGCCGGGAATTTCATCTGGCTGGAAGAGGGGATCCTTGACCCCTCGGAGGGCACTGGTCCGTGGATTGCGGACGCCACGCCCGGTCCGTCCACCCACCAGAACCAGCACCGCAAATACCGCTAGTGGTATAGGCTCCGAAATAGGAGGCCACACAATATGACCATTTCAAGTGAAATCCGGCGACTCGCCTGGCGAACAAAGTACCTATTCCTGACCGTGCTCGTTTATGGCTTTTGCTTTACAGTTCTAGCCCTGCAATTTGGGCCGATGCTCGGCAACGATGCATTTACCACCTTCGCGAACTGGGCCTTGCCAATAGTCATGTTCGGGGACCTCGGTTTCATGTACTTCATGGCACGCAGAAATGTTAACCAGTTCCGTCTGCACATCCTGAATTCCCCTGCACCCGGAGCCTAGAAGCACAAAACCCCCGCAGCGTTGAACGCTGCGGGGGTTTTGTGCGAATAAAGTCTTAGCCGTCGGTCTTGACGATGTAGACGTCGCACGGGGCGTTGTGTGACACGGCGTTGGCCACGGAGCCAAGCACGCGGGCCAGACCCTGCATGCGAACGTTGCCCACAACAATCAGCTCGGCGTTGAGCTTGGTGGCCTCTTCGAGCAGAACGTCTGCCGGCTTGCCCAGGGCTGAGGAGTACTCGGTCTTGACGCCGGAGATCTTCAGCTCTTCAGCAACACGCTGTGCAACACGCTCGGCCTCATCGGCGGTGGACAGGAACCACTCGTCGTTGCCGATGGCAACCTTCTCGGTCTTGTCTTCGCCGAATGCGGTGACAACGCGCAGGGTGCGGCCAGTGGCCTTGGCCAGTTCAGCTGCTACGCGGGCAGCCTTCATGGACGTTGAGTTGCCGTCTACGCCGACAATGATGATTCCAGCCATTTTTCATCCTTATGTTTAGTATCCACAACACCAGTACCTTGCGCACCGGCGCCAATCTTGAACCCTACTTTAGCCACAAAAGCACTAATTTAGGCTGGAACGTGGGCGAACTTACCCGCCTATTACTTGAAAAAGTGGCAAATGACGCCCGTGCGCCCTATTTCCGCCCCCTGCGCCCAACTACGGCGTCGGCGAGGATCTCCACCACGTGGCGGTAGTTCTCGCCCGTGGCGCGACTCATGCCTAGTTCGCATGTTCTATTGCAGGAGGCATGCACGACGGCGTCCATCGCCACTACATCGGCGGCCTGGGCCGCGGTGGCGGAGGCCGTGAGTTCCGGGTGGAGCATGCCGCGGTCCCCGGCAAAGCCGCAACAGCCCCAGCGGTCCGGGATTTGCACCGATTCGGCCACAGCCTCCGCCAGCTGCGTGAGTGCGGGGTTCAGGCCCAGCCGAACGGAGGAACATGTGGGGTGTAGGGCCAATGACTCCACCCGGGCCCACCCCGCACCCAATAGTGGCAGCAGCCTTTCGGCGGTGAATGCCACGGCATCTACCACCCGCAATGGTCTCTGCCCGGGAGCCAGCACCTCGCTTTCAATGGTGTGCAGCAGCCCCTCGGTGCAGCTGGAGGCATCACAAATGATCTCCAGTTCGCCGTCCCGCGTTGCCGCACGCAGCAGCTGCAAGGTCCTTTGGTGCATGTCCGCCAGCCCGGCGGCCATGCCCTTGGATGACCACGGCGTGCCGCAACACGCGCTGTCGATGCCCTCCGGAACCAGCAGCTCAACCCCGGCCGCGGCGCACAGCTGCTCAAAGCTCGCCTGCACACCTGCCGAGCCCGCCTCGGCGGGCCCAAACATGACGTTGACACAGGCGGGGAAATACACGGCCGCCGCAACACCGGCAGGGGCGGGCCGGCGTCGCACCGCACCTCCTGCGGGAAGCTCGGCGGAGTACAGCGGCAGGGTGTCCGTACCCAGCACCTTGCGGCCCAACTTGTTCACGGGGAGCACCAGGGCGGCGGGAACCTTGGCGGCCAGGTCCAGTGCCAGCCCGGCCCCTTGGGTGACGGCGCCCCAGTGCTTGGCTGCGGTGCCCCACACGGCGTTTTCCACGGCCCCGGCATCCCCGGCCCGCAGCTGCTTGACCAGCGTGCCGGTGTTGATGTCCACGGGGCAAGCTGTTTGGCACATGCCATCCACGGCGCAGGTGTCCACCCCGGCGTAGTCGTAGTCCGCGGCCAGGGCGTCGGCGAGCGCCGTATCCCCGTCGCGCCGGGCCGCAGCCATGTCGCGCAGCGTGACAATGCGCTGGCGCGGGGTCAGGGTCAGGTTCTTGCTGGGGCACACGGGTTCGCAGTAGCCGCAGGAAACACAGCGATCCACCTCGGGATCCACCGGAGGCGGAGCCATTTTGATGTGCCGCAAGTGTGCCTGGGGATCGTCATCGAGGATGACACCCGGATTCAGCATGCCCGCGGGGTCGCACAGGGCCTTGATGCGGCGCATCACCTCATACAGCTCATCCCCGTACTGCCGGCGCACAAACGGGGCCATGACCCGGCCCGTACCGTGCTCCGCCTTCAGCGAGCCACCTTCTGCAAGGACAACATCCACCATGTCCAGGGTGAATGCCTCGTAGCGCTCAAGCTCATCTTGGCTGGCGAACTTGTCCGTGAGCATGAAGTGGATGTTGCCGTCCTTGGCGTGCCCAAAGATGACCGAATTCTCATAACTGTATTTGGTGAACAAGGTGTTCAGTTCCAGGCAGGTGCGGGCCAGGGCCGGCACAGGAACCACCACATCCTCCAGCAGCGCCGTGGTGCCCGGCGGCCGGGCGCCCGCCACGGAGGTGTACAGGCCCTTGCGCAGATGCCAGAGTTCGGCCCGAACCTTGGCATCCGTACTAAATTCCGCCGGACTCGCCAGCCCCAGCGTTCCCGCCAAAGCTGCCGCCGCTGCGTTGAGGTCAGCCAGCTCGGCCACATTGCCACTTTGGTATTCCACCAGCAGCGCCGCATGGTTGTGTACCTTCAAATCCCTTACGACGCCGGGCACCTGGCTAAGTCCCTGGCCCACCCGCAGGGCCAGCGCATCCATGAGCTCCACGGTGGCTGCGCCACTGTCCACCAACGCGGGCAGTGCCATGTTGGCTGCCTGCAGGTCCTTGAACACCAGCAGTCCAGAGGTGGCGTGGGCCAGCCGGGGCACCGTCCTGAAGACCGCTTCCGCCACGAATCCCAAGGTGCCTTCGCTGCCCACCAAAAGGTGCGCCAAAATATCCACGGGATTATCAAAGTCAAGCAAGGAGTTCAGCCCGTAGCCCATGGTGTTTTTCATGGCGAACTGGCGTTCAATGGTGGCGCGAGACGCCGGGTTCTTACTGACCCGTGCCGCGAGCTCTCCAAGACCTGTGAACAGCTCAGGCTCTAGGGAGCGTAGCCGGGCAGCAGCGTCCGGGGCAGCCGTGTCAATGACTGTGCCACTGGGCAGCACAAAAGTCAGTGACTCCAACGTCCTGTAAGCATTGTCCGTGATGCCGCACGCCATGCCCGAGGAGTTGTTGGCAACCACCCCACCAATGGTGCAGGCAGCCTCACTGGCCGGGTCCGGCCCAAATTTGCGCCCGTACCGCAGCAGCCGGGCGTTGAGATCACGCACCGTCACTCCCGGTTGCACCCTGACCCGGGCACCGCCGTCGAGCACGTCGATGGCACGGAAGTTCTTGCGCACATCCACCAGCAGGCCTCCGCTGACGGCCTGTCCGCTGAGGCTGGTACCGCCCGAACGGAGCGTCAACGGCAACCCGCGGGCGGCACTGACAACCATGAGGTTTGCCACTTCGGCGGCATTGGCCGGGACAGCCACGGCTTGGGGAATCAGCAGGAAATGGGAGGCGTCGTGGGCGTTGGCGTGCCGGTCAAGCGCCCGGCTCCGGGTCTGGTCCGGGGAAGCCATGGCGCCGGTGACGTCTTGGAGCAACTGCCCCGACAAGGCCCGCGTGTCCCCCACAGTTTGGCTGGCCTGCACCGACATATTTGCCCCTAAGTCCTCAAGAGTTGGTTCACGGCAGCCCTATGCGTTGTCGCGGCGGCACGTCTATGACCAGTCTTATGGCCGCCATGGCGCAATGCAACATGGCCCAACCCTCGCTTTAGGCGGGCCACCCACCATATGCTGAGCTAATCACTAACATCGACGTTGGGAGCCCCATGATTATCTCCACAGCTGATCTCTACGATGAACGAGGGCCGGAGCTGGCCTCCGTGTCAGTACAATTCCGGGATTTCGGTGCCGTGACAGCTTTTAGCGGCCCGGCCCGGACCATCCGTTGCTCGGCGGACAACGCGCTGATAAAGACCATCTTGGCCACCCCGGGCCGGGGCGCCGTTCTGGTGGTGGATGGCGGCGGCTCCTTGGAGACTGCCCTCATGGGGGACATGATTGCGCAGTCGGCCGTGGACAACGGCTGGTCCGGGGTGATTATTTATGGCGCCATCCGCGACAGTGAAGTGATCCGGACGCTGCCCCTGGGCGTGAAAGCGCTGGGCACCAACCCGGCCAAGAGCGCCAAGAATGGCATTGGACGCCAGGATGTCCCCCTGCATCTAGGTCATGTGACCATCACCCCGGGCGACATGGTTTATGCCGACCCCGACGGGATCTTGGTCACGAAAGCCTCCTGAGCGGCACTTGGGCAGCCCTCACTTAGGCGCCGTCTGAGGCCCAGGCCACCTCGAGCACCACATCCGCTTCATCCCGCAGCTCCGTCCCGTCCTGGGCAACCGCGGTGGCGGCCATGGCACTGATCAGCGGTCCCCCGCTGGCAACATCCAAGTGGGTCACCTGGTATTGGCTTTGCCACTTCACAAAACCGTTGGGCAATATGGTGCCCGCAACCAGGTCATCGCGAGAAGAATTTTCGATGTAGCGCAATTGTGCCATGTCGGCATTGCTCAAGGACATGGGCACCAGCCGCACATGCTCCAGCGGCTCCGTCCCGTCGTTGATGACATAGCTGGTGAAGGTGACCACCCGTCCCGGGCCGGCAGCGGCCGAACGTGTTGTGTGCAGCAGCGTCAGCCCCCTTCGCGGCCGGTCTTCGTGCTGCGGTCGCTCACTTGCGTGTAGCTTTTGTTGCTCCATAATTTTTGCCGATCCATGCCAGCACTCCCTGAAGATTCCACGCCTGCATTAAAGGAGTGCTGAGCCAAGAGATTGTGACGCGGTTTCTAAATCATCCTTGCACAAGTCCTAGGCGGGAAAATTCCTGGGACCCAGAAGTGGCTGCAACAGGGCCTTCTTCGAAGCAGATATCCGCACCAACCTGCCGTTGGATTCGTCAAGAAAGGCCAGGACTGTTTCTGCCACAACACACTTGGCTTGCGTGACGGGGTCAAAGATCGCATAGGCCACGATGAAACTGGCACCCTTGATGGAGCTGATCCACACATCCACCACGGCAGGCATGTTGCGGTAGTTCAGTGGCGTCAGGTACTTGACCCTGTGTTCCACCCCTAGGGCTTGAGTATTTTCCGGCAGATCCGCAAACACGGGACGAGCAACGGCAACGCCGGGGAGGCCCGTGCCGGCGGGTGGGCCAAAAGCGTGCACCCGCGCCTCCTCCAGAATCCGCAGAACCTCCACGTTGTTGATGTGCCCGTAGGCATCCATGTCTCCCCAGCGCATGGGCACGGCAAGCGTAAGTGGGCTGCCGCCGTCGAACTTCTCCGGGAAAGTCGCCATCTACGGCACCGCCCCTTCCGTCGGCATGGCTGCCAACAGCTGCGCCTGCGCGGCGTCGAGATAGTTGCCCAGTTCGGTGGCGGCCGCGGCGCCGTGCCCGGCACGCCAGAGGGAAAAAATTCGCGCATTTTCGGTGCTGTAGGGGGCGTGGAAGTCAGGATCCTGGGCCATGGCATGGAAAACCAGGCGCATCTCGGCCTGCACGTGCGCCATGAGCGCATCCAGCCGGCTGCTTTGCGCCAAAGAAACCACCAGGGCGTGGAACTTTTGGTTGGCGTCCGCCATGTCAGCCACGTCGAGGCGCTCTTGTGCGGCAAGCCCCTGCTGCACAGCGTCCGCGAGCGCCTGCTCGGTGGCAGCCGGGCGGCCCAGCAGCAAGGCAGCCGGTTCCAGGACACGCCGAATCCTGTACATCTCCTGCACGTCGGCGCATGTGGGCCGCGCCACGAAGACTCCGCGATTGGGAATTTTAGTCACGATGCGTTCGGCCCCCAACACCGTGAAGGCATCCCTCAAGGTGTTCCGGGAAACGCCCAGCGCCTCGCCCAGGGACTGCTCGGAGAGCTTGGCGCCGGGGAGAAGCTCACCGCTGAGGATGGCGGAACGCAGCTTGTCCACGACAGCGTTCGAAGTGTGGGCGTGCCTGGGATTCTTTAGTGGTTCGCGGACAGTCACCTGCGCACTGACCATTCTCGGTTCAGGATGGCGTAGTGGCGCAGCGAGACCCACTCGCCCTTGCACCAATCGGCCTCCACAAATGTGGCTTCCAGGCGCATCCCCAACCGGGTCATCAACGCCGCTGATTTTTCATTGCGGTCATCGCAGATGCCCTCCACCCGGTGCCAGCCAAAATGGTTGAAGGCGATCTCCAGGGCGGCGGTGCAGGCCGTAAAGGCAATGCCACGGCCTTGTACCGCGGGGCTGAAAACAAAACCGATCTCGCCCCGGAGCGGATTTGCCGCATCCCACTTGAGCAGGACCTCCCCAACGGCCTCATGAGAGGCCCCGTGCTCCACAGCCAAGTCCAGCCACTGGCCGGGAGTTTGCAGCTCTTTTTGGGCCACCATGGCCGCCAGAGTCAGCTGGGTGTCGGCCACAGTGTGCGGCGGGTGGGGCAGGTACCGGGCCACCTTGGCCATGGAACGGTACTGGTTGACTGCTGGCACATCCGCCATGGTGACCGGGCGCAGGCGCTGGCCCTGGGCTTGGTATGGGTAAGGCGGTTGCACCGGGGCAGGTACAGTGCCAGCAACTGAAGACATGTTCAGATCCTAGTGGTGAATCGGCCGCCCACACCCCATCGCGCCTCCGGCGCGGGCCGTGGCCAACGCCCCGGATCGTCTCGGTACTTTCGCGGGAAACAGTCAGAGTCCTTGGGTAACATGAGCCCATGTCTGTTGCCCCAACCGCCCGACGCCGCGTGGAACTTGTTCTGGTTCCACTCGTGGCCGCCTTTTGCATGGCCTTGATTATTGGCGCCATTGTGCTCGACCGCGACGGGCGCCCGTGCTCCACACCTAACTGGGACAACCACGTGAGCGTCACCTTGAGCGATTCATCCAAGGTGGCAAGTGTCACGGCATGTTCGGGCAGCGAATGCGTCCCCATGGCTCCGATGTTTGCCAAAAGCAGCACGGGAAGCACCCGGCTGCTGGCCCACCAGAAAGATGGATCGTGGCTGTTGAATGTGGGGGCGCAACCACCCTCCGCCATTAGTTTTCAGGCCTTCGATCAGGGCGGAAATGTTCTGGCCGCGAAGTCCACGGATTTGAACTGGACACGAGTTTCCGGCAATGAACGTTGTGGCGGCCGCATGGCGGACATCAAAGTAGGCTTGGCTGTTCCCTAGGGCCAACCCGCAGATTTGTTAGCGGTTCACGAAGTAAATGAGCACACCGGCAGCCCAGGTGCCGGCGGCCAGGGAAGCAAACGCAAACTCCACCAAGATGCCCAGTCCCGTGGCCTTGAGCGCTGCCACGGAGGACGATATGGCCGGGCGGAACTCCTTTTGCCGGGCAAATTCTGACAGGAACAAGCCAACGGCGAACCCTACCAGCAGGCCCACCACCGGAATCACAAAGAAGCCAACCACCCCCAACACCAGGCCGATGACCACGGATCTGCCGGGAATGGCTCGCTGCTTCATGACCCGGCCGGTCAGCACGGCACTGGAGACCATGCCCGCTGCAACAAATAGCACAGCAATGCTAAAAACTATCCAACCCAGCGGGGAGCCCAGCACCAGGGCCCACACCAGCAGGCTCACACCTATCAGCAGGCTTCCGGGAAGCACGGGCACAATGACCCCCGTGGCCCCCACGGCAATGGCCAGGCCGCAAATAATTGTCCAAATGATCTGTGCATCCATCCTGCAATAGTGCCACCCTTGACACCGGCCGGTTTCACGGCGTCAAATAGTTAATAGAATATTTATTCTGGAAACTATTGCACTATGGTAACGGTCGGCGTATTCTTTGGGTATGAGTATTCCGGTGATTGCCCCCGGGGACCGGGGCGGTGGAGCCACACAGGATGTGGCGCAGTTGCTCGCTGGGATTGCTCTTCCTTCCATTGAACCCTTTGGCCCTGACAATGCCGTATTGGCGGGGCTCCCGGCTTTTGCTCCCTCGGCTGCGCCGGACCCGGAACCGCCGTCCCGGGTGGGTGTCGCCCGGGGTGTTTATGACTCGGCAATGGCGGCGTTGGCTGTTGTGAAGCGTCTGGAGGATGCTACTGCCGCGTGCAAGGCGGCGTTGGTGGCGCGGGTGATGGGTGCGGCCCAGGTGGAAGCCACGGCTGTGGCGTTGGATAGTTGGCAGTCGGGGGTGGCTGCCAGCAGTGCGTGCGCGGAGATCGCCTTGACCCTGTGCATCCCGGAACGCACCGCCACGGCGCTGTCCCATCAGGCCGTGGAGCTTCTGGCCCACCCCGCCACCATGGCGGCGTTGATGACGGGGGAGCTTTCCTTCCGGCATGCGGGCATCATCATTGATGAAGGGCAGACGCTAGCGGAAACCCCTGGAATTACTGCAACGGAAATGGCAGCGTTCGAGGCACGTTTGTTGGTCCTGGCGCCGGGGACCACGGCGTCGGGGTTTGCCGTGAAGGCCCGGCGTGCGCGGGAGTCCACGCACCCACAGACTCTGACAACGCGTACCCAGCAGGCGTACGGCAGGCGGGCAATGACACTGGAGGCGGGCAAGGACGGCATGTCGTGGCTGACTCTGCACCTGCCCGCCGTGGCGGCTGAGGGTGTCTGGGTGAATTGCACCCGCACGGCCCGCGCCATCAAACGAGAAGCACAAAAGCGGGCAGCCACCACAGGGGCGGGCACTGCGAGGGTGGGTGCTGCGGGGAAGGATTCCGGGGAGTACCGGACTCTGACCCAGCTGCGGATCGACGTGGCCGCCGCCCTCTTGCTGAACCAGCACCCCCTAGACGGCAGCGGCAGTGGCCCCACGGATGGCGATGTCTCTGGTGCCGGTGCATCTGGTGGTGCCGGTACCGCTGCGGGCGGCCCTGCTGACCGGGGCGGCAGTTTCTCGGCAGGCAGCGGCAGTGCCGAGACGGGCAGCGGCAGTGCCGAGACGGGCAGTGCTGCCGCGGGCATCGCTGGCAGTGCTGGCAGTGCTGGCAGTGCTGGCAGCGGCACCGGCAGCGACTGGGCAGGCTGGACTGGCGCCGATCCCGGGGCCGGAAGTGAAGTTCCTTTTGGCAGCAGCTCTGCTTTTGGGGTCACCTTGTTTGACCAGGAGCCCGTCTGGGCACACCGAGACCCCAACGAACCTGTGGGCCGCTACCTGAATCCGGACCCCACCGCCGTTCCCGAACCACGCACCAGCACCAACACCAACACCAACCTGACGGCGGGCCTGGTCCCGGAGCCTGGCAGCGAGGTGCAGGTGTTGGCCGGAGTAGTGTGTGAAGGCGAAATCCTGCCCTCCGCGGATGAAACTGTGGCAGTGAGTGGCTACCTCGACGGTGACGCCGGGGAGGATGAAGTCATTTCCGGGGAGTTGCTCGGGGACGGTTCGGGCTATGTTGCCGGGGTGGTCGATGGTCTCCCGGAGGACCCGGATCGCGACTACCTGGAGCAGCTGGCGGCCATCATCGAGCACAAATTGATCACCGACCCTCCCCTGCCCGAGGCCACCATCTTGCTCACTGTGCCGTTCCTGGGGGCGCTGGGCATCACCGATGAACCGGCGCAGCTGGTGGGCAGCAGCGCCAGTTCCGGGCCAGTGCCGGAAAGTATTGCCCGGCAGCTTGCCGCCAATGCCGGCACGTTCCTGCGCGTGTTGACCGATCCCATCAGCGGTGAACCGTTGGGATTGACCCCGGAGCGGTACAGGATGCGCGACAGCGAAAAGGCTGTCCTGCGTGCGCTGGCACAGGGCTGTTACTACCCGAACTGCACCAACCCTGTGATGGACACCGAAACAGACCACCTCACCGCGTGGGAGAACGGCGGGAGCACCACACCGGAGAACATGCGCCCGGCCTGTAAACGCCACCACATGCTCCGGCACTTCAAGGACGACAAAGACAGGCACGGCAACCACCGCGTCGATCAAGACCCCGACCGCCACCAGATCCGGCTGCGTGGCTGGACGCCCCGGATTGAGCAAGACGGCAGGGTCGGATGGATCTCACCATCCGGGAAATACCACCACCCCCAGAACCGGGAACCCCTGTACCCAGCCTTCCCCAAATGGCTCAAGAAACGCCTTAACAAAACACTCACCCCCACCAAGCCCGACATCAGCCGCGTGGAACAACTCATTCTCAAATACCTCAAACGCCACCCACACTGACAGCACTCTTGACACGTAGGTTTGGGCGCCCCAGCGTCCATGGAGACTGACTTTGGTCGCTAGCGGCGGCGGCGCACTAGGCGGTTGCTCGTGACGGCACCTGCACCCAGCATCAGGACCAGGAGCGCCGCAATGACCGAGGCGTCCAATCCCACGGCACCGGTCTTGGCGAGCGCACCAGCTCCGGTTCCTGCAGCGGTGCCAGCCACATTGCCTGCGTTGCCGCCAGCGTTGTTGCCTGCGTTGCCGCCTGTGGCTGCGCCTTCCGTGCAGCCCAGCTCAAAAGCCACGGTGTCCAGTGCTTCGCCGGCAGCGTAGAAGTCGGCAAACGGCGCAACGCCGCTGGCCGCCAGGACTGCTTTAGCGCCGGAAGCTGAGTACACCGTCCCGGCGGCGTTGAGGCCCGCCGGGGAGAGGTCAAGCGTTGCCAGGACTACGCCGTCGTACTTGGTGTCGATGCCCGGCTTGGCGCCAGCCGTGGCGGACTCCAGCGATCGGCTGACAACATCGGCCTTGAGGGTTCCAACCGTGCCGTCCATGACAAGCGTGACGTTGGTGATGGTGACGGAGAGGACGGAGCCGGAACCGTAGTCGTGGCCCTGGAATCGCGTCTCACCACTGAACGTGACGGAACCGCTGCGCTTGGCCGGGTCAATGGTTCCCTTGCCCTGTGTGAAGGTGAAGATGGAATCCGCACCGACGGTTGCGCCGTTGAACGTGATGGAGCCCTTGGCGATGTTGCCGGTGATGTAATTGCGGAAGGATTCCTTCACACCCCAGGACAGTGTGCCGTCAACAACCGTGCCGTTGGTGCATTTGGCATCAGCGGAGGGCTTGGGGGTCGGATCCGCAGTTCCAGGCACTGTGGGCTTGGGAGTTTCCGGGCCCACAACGGCGGCAGTGATCGTCAGCTGCACCGAGGCGCTTTGCACGCCGGGAACCGCTGCCCTCAGCAATTGCGCGGGAGCGGTTGCCGTTGCCGTCAGGGTGTACTTGCCAGCTTTGTGTGTAGCCGGAACGGGCCACGTCACCGAGAAGGAGCCGTCGGCGGTCACCGTGAGAGGAACCGCCGGGGCGCTGCCTTGAATCTCAAAACTCAAGGCATCAAAGGCGGTGTTTGCCGGGTAGAAATCGGCAAAGGCGGGAACGCCGGCTGCGCTCAGGGCTGTGGGCAGCTTGGTGCCCGACAGGCTCTGCGCGTCAGCGCTGACACCGGCGGTGTCAATGCTGATGAGGGCAACATCGGAGTACGTCTTAAGGGGACCTTCCAACGACTTGCTCGTCACGTCTGCCAGCAACTGCTTGTTCTTCACATCAACACGAATGTTGCTGATCGTCACTTGAAATGCGCCGTCGTGGCCCGTCATGGACACTGTGCCGGTGAACCCGGCGAGCTTTGTGGTTGCATTGAAGCTGCCAGCGGGGAAGTGGAAGGTGCCATCAGCGTTCTCGGTGGCGCCGCCGCTCGTGGTGATCCCACCCTTGGCGATGTTTCCCAAGAGGTAGTTGCGGAAGGACTCCTTGACTCCCCAATCCAGGCCACCAGTTGTACCGGTTGCGGGAGCCCCAATCTCCACGGCCTCGCCGTCAAGGTCAAAGACAAGTGCGCTGCCCGGCGCGAAGTTGCTGCCGGAAAAGGTGACCTTCTTGCCGGCTTCAACACTTGCTGCACCCAAGTTCAGGGCAGGCTTGACGTCGGGAATCTCGGGCTCGGGAATGACGGGAGCCGAGGGATCGGCCCATGCAAGTTCCACAAAGGCATCCTGGGTGCGGTCGGAGGAATAGTCGTGGTCCTTATTGTCCTCGTCCCTGGGCGAATTGAAGGTGGCAATGTACAGCTTGTTGGCAATGGCTGTGAAGCCGCCGTTTTCAAACACTGTTGTCACGGAGAACTCAACCGGGCCAAATGAGCCTTGGGCGTCAGTTGTCACCAGCTGCGCGCGTTCATAGACCGAGGGCCGGCTTGCGCCGCCCGCGCCCTGGGCAACCTCTGCAACGTAGATGGCGCGGTTGGCGGCGTATCCGGTGCCGGAAACCATGACTTTGCTGTCATGCTTCAGACCGGTTGCCGGCTCAACTTTCAGGACGGGCTTGGTGGCCGGCACCTCAGGCTTGCCCACGGTGAGGGGCGCGTAAAGTTCCTGCGCAGCATTCGTGGTGCCACCAGCGGCATAGGTGTAAACCCCAAAGTTGCCAGCCTCGGGCCACTCAACATCAACACCGGCAGTGACCTTCTTCTTCACCGTCAACGTCGCAGAGAACGAACCATCAGTTCCAACCTCAACCCACTGGCCACGCACCACACCCTGATACGCCGACGGAACAGCATCCAAGGCAGCCTGACTCATGGCCCACAACTGATCCCCCACCACACGCGCGGAAGAAGCAACCCCCTCCGACGGACGCCACGCATCAGCAAACTTGCCAAACACCACATACGTGCCAGCAGGCTTGCCCGCAGCAATCGGCGGACGCGAACCAACAGGAGCACCATTGCCCGCAGGATCAAAACCAGTACCCTTGACAACAATCTTCGAACCCTCAGCCACCGAACCCACCAACGGCGTCACACCATCAGCAGCAAAAACCTTCACCGCAGGCACAAACACCGGAGCAGGCTTGCCCACGGTGACGGGTGCGTAAAGTTCCTGCGCAGCATTCGTGGTGCCACCAGCGGCATAGGTGTAAACCCCAAAGTTGCCAGCCTCGGGCCACTCAACATCAACACCGGCAGTGACCTTCTTCTTCACCGTCAACGTCGCAGAGAACGAACCATCAGTTCCAACCTCAACCCACTGGCCACGCACCACACCCTGATACGCCGACGGAACAGCATCCAAGGCAGCCTGACTCATGGCCCACAACTGATCCCCCACCACACGCACGGAAGAAGCAACCCCCTCCGACGGACGCCACGCATCAGCAAACTTGCCAAACACCACATACGTGCCAGCAGGCTTGCCCGCAGCAATCGGCGGACGCGAACCAACAGGAGCAACATTGCCCGCAGGATCAAAACCAGTACCCTTGACAACAATCTTCGAACCCTCAGCCACCGAACCCACCAACGGCGTCACACCATCAGCAGCAAAAACCTTCACCGCAGGCACAAAAACCGGAGCAGGTACAACAACTTCAGTGACGGTCAATGTCGCGGCTGCGGAGTAAACTACCCCGCCGGCGTTGGTGAATGCCGCCCGGTACTTCTTGCCGTTGTCGGCGATCGTGGCCGGAACCGTCACAGTGGGGCCCGTTGCCCCGTCAATGTTTGCCCACGCCTCGGTGCCGGCTGCACTGACCTGCCACTGCACTGAATCGTGACCGGAGGCGGCAGCACTAAAGGTTGCCGTTGCACCGTTTTCCACACTCTGGGCAGCTGGCGATGCGCTGACAACGGGGGCCGCAACGGGCACCGTGTACGAAAGGGCAAACGTTGCCGGATCGAAGGCATCCCGTTCCGCATAGAAGTTGGCAAAGGCCGGAACTCCAGCACTTGTCAGCGCTGTGGGCAGTGAGTTTCCGCTGAAGCTTCCTGGAACGGAAACTGCGCCTGCGCCCACTGTGGCGAGGTCGACGTCGTCGTACGTCACCATGCCCTGGCCACTGAGGGCCTTGCTGACCACGTCGGCAAGGAGCATCCCGCGCGTCAGGTCAAGGCGGATGTCGGAAATGTTGACGGCCAGCTGGCCTTCATGGCCGGAGAAGCTGACGGAGCCGCCAAAGCTCAGGAGCTTGGCTGCGGGGTCAACCGCTGCAGCGGGGAACTTGAAAGTACCGTCCGCATTCTGGCTGGCACCTCCGGCAACTGTGACAGATCCCTTGGCGAAGGGCATTTGCAGGTAATTGCGGAAGGAGGCCTTCACCCCCCAGTCAAGACTGCCGGCCGTGACTGTTGCCGGTGCGGGCGCGGCCGAGGCTGCGGGGGCCGTGGCGGCAAAGGCGCCGCCGGCCATGGCGAGCGCGGCCACTACAGCCAAGGGGCGGCGCCACCAAGGTCCGCTTTTAAGTGATGTCATGGTTTTCCTCTGTAGACGGGAAGAAAGTTGCGTTCTGGCGGGATGGGTCATTTGGCACCTCGACGGCGTTTGGTGAGCACCACTGCGCCGGCGCCCAGGCTCAGCAGCACGGCTCCGCCGGCCACCAGGTAGCCCGTGGTTGCGCCGGTTTTGGCCAGTGCACCCTTGGCGTCAGCCTTCGCATCGCCGGCGGCGGGGACCTGCTCCGCAGCGCCAAAGCTGATGGGGATGGCGACGTCGGCCGTACGGTCCGCGCTGCGTGTGTGGTCGGCGCGGGTGACAATGACGCAACCGTTGGGGGCCTTGGCGGGATCCTCGCAATTGGTCAGGGCGTCAGCTGCGCTCACGGCGAGGGACACGGAGAAGGAACCCTTGCCGCCGGACTGGGCGAATGGCTGGGCCAGGCCCTGGCCGTAAGCCGGCGGGTTGGAGGAAATCCAGATGGAACTGCCCGAGCCACCAGTGGTGTCAACGCCGCCAAGGCAGGGCGTCGCCACGGCTCCGGGGCCATTATTGACGCAGACGCCAAGGTAGATGCCCTTGCTCAGGTCAAACCCGGCACCGCTGACCTGCACGGAATCGCCCGCTGCGGCCAGGCCTGTGGCGCGGTCAACCGTGAGGGTTTGCCCGCTCGGTCCGGTGCCCGAGGCAGCAAGCGCACCGGCACCCGTTGCCAAGGCCAGCCCGCCCGCCAAGGCGATGGCCGCGACTGCCCGAGCCAGGCGGGAGCCACCCCTCGCATGTGACACCTTGGCTGCGTTGCAGCTGGCAATTCCCTTCATGATCCTCCTTGTAGTTGGCGGCCGCACCCAAGCAGCACACCACCCCAACACAGGCCAATTTTGACCCGCGCAAATCCTTGATTGTGCACTTTTCGGTGCGGAAATTCTGCCCAAGAAGTGCGTTTTGCAGCAGCTTTTACGGCCGGCATGATTACGCAAGATTAATTTGAGCTAAACATAACCTAACCTAGGGTAGGCTTACTTAAGAAACTTGATGGTTATTGTGTTACTCCTCGTACCGTCAGCTAGACCACTGCCGCTTCTCCCTGGGGATTCCATGAATTTTTCTGTGCCGCAATTACCCGCGCCCGCCGGTCGTTTTGGCCGTAAGAAAAGGGCAGCGGGCCTGTTGGCATCCCTGGCGGCCGTGGCCTTGCTGGCCAGCGGATGCGCACCGGCCACTCCCGGACCAAGCGGTACGGGTTCGACGCAGACGTCAGCGGCAAAACCTGCCGGCCCGGTTGCCGCCTGCACCGAAGGGACAGCCGGGAAGCTTCCTTTGCCTGCGGATTGGCAGGCCCCCAGCCCTGCAACCGGAGCCACGAAGACAGCCGCCAAGGCGCCAACCGGCCCGCAGACGGCCAATACTGCCGCAATCACCCTGCCCATCGTGGCCAACAAAGCCACTCCCACCCTTCCCACCACTGTGACGTCCTGTGACAAGCAACTGGTGGACGTCACCGATGTGAGCCGCATTGTCACGATCGACCTGAACGGCACCTTGACGGAGATTGTCCATGGCCTGGGACTGGGCGCAAACGTTGTTGGCCGGGACCGCGCTGCGGACTTCCCGCAGGCCGCCAACGCCACAGTGGTCACACCCACGGGGCACGACCTCAATGCCGAGGCCATCACGGCCCTGAACCCCAGTGTGGTCCTGACTGACACCACCATTGGCCCCCTGGAGGTTCAGGAGCAACTGCGGGCCGTGGGGATTCCAGTCATTTTCTTTGACCCCTCCCGCACACTGCCGGGCATCAGCCACCAGATCAACGCCGTTGCGGGAGCCCTCGGCGTAGCTGCTGCAGGGGTGGAGCTGAACAAGCTGGTGGGCGCCGACATGGTTGCCGCACTGTCCATGGTCCCCCAAGACTCGACGCCCACGCGAGTGGCCTTTCTCTACGTCCGCGGCACAGCCGGGGTCTATTTGATGGCCGGCCCCGGCTCCGGCGCCGACGACATGATCAAGGCGGTGGGGGCCACGGATGTTGGCACCGAAATCGGCCTGAAAATGCCGTTCACCCAGCTGACGTCCGAGGCCCTCATCAAGGCGGCCCCCGATGCCCTGCTGCTCATGACAGGCGGTCTGGAAAGCGTTGGTGGCGTGGATGGCCTGGTGAAGATTCAAGGGATAGCCCAGACCCCTGCCGGCGCCAACAAGCGGGTTGTTGACGTGGCCGACGGGACCTTACTCAGCTTTGGACCCCGCACGGGCCAGATCATCAAGGCACTCTCCCTGGCCGTTCATGGAGCGCCACAATGACAGCCACCATCCCTGCCGAGGCTGGCACCGAAACCCGCACCCCACAAGAATCCAAGGAATCGGCTGTGGCACCTAAACCGGGGCGGGCACCAACCAAGCGCACGGCCAAGGACCGCCTGATCTTGGGCACACTGGCAGCAGCCTTGGCGGTCACTGCTGTGGTCGCCGCCGGCACCGGACAGTTGCCCATTGCCCCCATGGAAGTTGTTGGCAGCATCATCCACGGGTTCAACAATTGGCTGCAGGGCTGGCTTGACTACTTCGGCACCGGATGGAACGCACCGTTCGGCGGAGCCCCCTTGCCCGAACACGCGAGGGGCTATGAAACCCTATGGTCAGTGCGCTTCCCCCGCGTGGTCTTGGCCATGATTGTTGGGGCAGCCCTAGCCTGCGCCGGCACCGTCATGCAGGGCGTCTTCGGCAATCCACTGGCGGAGCCGGCAGTGGTGGGGGTGTCATCAGGCGCCGCCGTAGGCGCAAGCACAGCCATTGTGACCGGTCTGGCCACCCAAGGAAACTGGGTCGTGGCAATCTTCGCGTTCCTGGGCGGCCTCATCACCACCTTGCTGGTCTACAGCCTCTCGCGCAGCAAGGGCCGTACGGAGGTGGTCACCCTGGTAC
Source organism: Arthrobacter sp. HLT1-20 (assembly GCF_054510895.1). NCBI lineage: Bacteria > Bacillati > Actinomycetota > Actinomycetes > Micrococcales > Micrococcaceae > Arthrobacter > Arthrobacter sp. HLT1-20. The sequence continues at coordinate 53,359 of NZ_JBTNDR010000016.1, forward strand.
TCACCGGCATTGCCGTCAATGCCTTCACCTTCGCCATGATCGCGTTCTACACCTACGTGGCCGATCCCAACGCCCGTGAACAGCTGATCTTCTGGCAATTGGGCAGCCTCAATGGTGCCAGCTGGCTCAGCGTGGCCTCGGTGCTGCCCTTGCTGCTAGCCGGCCTTCTCATGGCCTTTCTTGCCGCCGGACAACTGGACCTGCTGGCCCTAGGCGAACGGTCCGCCCGGCACTTGGGCGTCAATGTGGAACGGCTGCGCATGACCATGATTGTCACCGTGGCCCTGCTGGTGGGCGCGGGCGTGGCCTTCACCGGCATCGTGAGTTTTGTGGGCCTGGTGGTCCCCCACCTGATCCGCATCATTGCCGGCCCCGGACACAAGCTACTGCTCCCTGCCAGCGCACTCGGCGGCGCCCTTTTGGTCCTCCTGGCCGATCTTGGCGCCCGCACCCTTGTCACCTATTCCGACCTGCCGCTGGGCATGCTGACGGCCTTGATTGGCGGCCCGTTCTTCTTCTGGCTGCTGCGCCGGACCCGCAATGAACAAGGAGGCTGGGCGTGAGCCTGCTTGATCTTTTTCGCGCCCCTCCCACGGCCGTCCCGGAGCTTCTGGCCGCGGGGCAGGAGGCCCTTTCCTGCTCCGGCGCCAGTGTTGAGCTCGGCGGCCGGACAGTGTTGCAGGCCGTGGACCTGCCCATCCTGGCGGGCGAAGTTCTGGCCCTGGTTGGCCCCAACGGTGCCGGCAAGTCCACCCTATTGGCGGCCTTGGCCGGGGACGTTCCGCTGCGCAGTGGCCAGATCCGCCTAGCCGGGAAACCGCTGAAGCAATGGAGAGCGCAGGAGTTGGCCTTGCGCCGGGCGGTGCTGCTGCAACAGGTTCAGCTCAGCTTTCCCTTCAACGTTTTGGATGTGGTGCGGATGGGCAGGGCGCCCTGGTCCAATACTGACGCTGCCGAGCTCGACGACGAACTCGTGTCGGCTGCCATGCGCGCCACAGACGTCACGCACTTTGCGCACCGCAAGTTCTCCGACCTTTCCGGAGGGGAGAAGGCTCGGGTGGCATTGGCCCGGGTGCTGGCCCAGGATACGGCTGTCCTGATGCTTGATGAGCCCACGGCGGCCCTTGACCTGCGCCACCAGGAACTGGTCCTGCAGGTAGCACGGACCCACGCGGCCACAGGCCGGGCGGTGGTTGTGGTGCTGCACGATCTGAACCTTGCGGCAGGTTATGCGGACAAGGTGGCGGTGCTGGAGCAGGGCCACCTTGCAGCGCTGGGGACACCGGCAGAGGTCTTGACGGAGGAGCTGCTCAGCCGCGTGTACCAATACGGGATTGATGTGATGGGGCACCCCGTGAGCGGGCGCACGGTGGTCCTGCCGCGTCGTTGACGCGCAGGCAGAATCAACGGGTGTGCCGCTGGGTTCACAATGCCCGCAATGACCCGTCCGCGGCCTAGACTTTCAGGGTGACCACTGCACAAAAAACCCGACCGTCGGCCCCGGCCAGCCCGCAACGCCTGGCCGACTTTCAGCATGCCGCCACAACGCCCCTGGCCCTTTCGGGACTCGTGGGCGCCCTGGCGTTCGCCGTATATTCGGTCTACTCCTGGCTGCAGTGGCAAAGCTTCACCATCCGCTCCTGGGATTTGGGTATCTTCACCCAATTGGCGAAGGACTACGCCAGCCTGCGGCCCCCCATTGTTAGCCTGAAGGGCGAGGGTTACAACCTTTTAGGCGACCATTTCCATCCACTGCTGGTGCTGCTGGCACCTTTCTACCGCATATTCCCTAACGCGTATACCTTGCTGGTGGTGCAGAATATGCTTCTGGCCATCTCAGTGGTGGTGGTGTGCCACTTTGCCATCAAACGCTTGGGCAAAATTGCTGGCATGTGCCTAGGTGTTGCTTATGCGCTGAGCTGGGGCCTGCAATCGGCCATTGATGCGCAGTTCCACGAGATTGCCTTCGCCGTTCCACTGCTGGCCATCTCGCTAGTGGCGCTGCTGGAGGAACGGTGGCGTTCAGCCTGGGTTTGGGCTTCGCTGCTGGTCTTTGTCAAGGAAGACTTGGGCCTGACAGTGTTCGTCATTGGCCTGGTCATGGCGTGGCGGGCCCGGACTGCGGCCGGCTTGTGGTTGGCCGCATGGGGTGTTGGCTGGTTCATTCTGGCCACCAAGGTCATTTTGCCGGCCATGAACCCGGGAGACACATGGGCGTATCAAAGCCAACTCAATATTGCCGGCCTGCTCAGCGATCCGGCGTCGCTCTTTCACCCGGACAAGGTCACCACGGTCCTTTTGCTGATTGCCATCACAGCCGGACTGTGCCTGTTTTCACCCTTGACGTTGATCGCTTTACCCACCCTTGCATGGCGCTTCCTCTCGGAACTCCCCGTCTACTGGGGCCAGGAATGGCAGTACAGCGCCGTGCTCATGCCGGTGGTTTTCTGCGCCGCCATCGATGCCCTCTCACGGCGCAAGGTGCTCAACTCAGCACAGCTTCGACTACTCATGGGCGCCACGATGATGGTGCTTGCCGTGGTGCTGTCCAGCCAGTACGCGTTTGGGAAACTAGCCGACCCGGCCAAGCACTTCCCCCTGAACACGGTTGCGTCGTCGCAAAGCGCACTGGCAGCCGTGCCGGACGGAGTCACGGTCGAAACAGATATTTCGCTGATGAGCTACCTGGTTGACCGCACCGAAGTGTATTGGATCGGCAACCAAAACCCCGCCCCGGAGTACGTCTTGATCGACGTGTCCGGCCGCCCCGGGCTGTCCCCCACGGCCGCCGCCACCGAGGCTGAAGCACGCTTCCCCGGCACCCGATTCACCACCATTTATGCCGACGGCCGCTATCAGGTTGCCAAACGGCAATAGCGGGACCTAGGCTGCTGCGCGGGCGGCCGCCAGGTCAACAAACACTGCCCGGTTCAGTTCAAAGGACTCGGCCGCAAAGGTCAGGATGGCATCCTTCTGGGCGCGGCTGAAGGCTGTGGTGTCCAGGAGTTCGCGGTAGCCATCCTTGTACGGTTTGGGCTTGGCAATCTCGGGGAACGCGTAAAAGTTCAGGCCTTCATCGGCGATGCCGTAATGGCGCTGCACCATGCGGGAAATGATTAGGCCGCCGGACAAATCGCCCATGTAGCGCACATAGTGGTGGGCCAGCAGGAACTCGATGGATTCCTTGCCCATGGCGGCCAGTGCCTGCGCGTAGGCCACAGTGGCGGGGACAATGACAATCCTGCCGTCCGCTAGCTGCGCTTCCCAGTCCGCGCCGTGATGGTAGCCCATGTCGGCCTCCAGGGCCGCTACCCGGGCCAACTTCGGGTCGATAAAAGCACCCAGTTGCGGGTGGTCCACATGCGCCGCCAGGGCGTCTTCCAGTGCACGGTAGATGACCAGGCTCTGGTCCAGCAGGCTCACCAGGGCTGCGGTATCCAGTGTGCCAGCCATCAGCTCCGCCACAAATGCCGAGTCCTCGGCGGCCGTATGGGCCGCCGCCGTGTGGCTCTTCAGCTCCTGCGAGAGAGCCTCAGCGGAGTCGGGCAGAACGGTTTCAACAGCTGGTGCAGACATAGCGAACTCCATGATTAGGTAATGGTAACCTTAGCTAATCAGCTTTACTGACACTGTGTCAAGAAATTGGTGACACTGTGTCACTAGATGTCGAAAATTGCTGCCAGGCTCAGTCGACGCCCTTGATCTTCACCACAAAGACAGCCCCCATCAGGCCAATGATCGCCGCCGCCACGTAGAGGGTCACGTAGCCACCAAAGAGGGTGACCAGGGGCAACGCAATGAGGGGGGCGATGACCTGCGGCAGGGAATTGGCCACATTGATCACGCCAAGATCCTTGCCGCGGCTCTCCGCGTGCGGCAGCACCTGGGTCAGGAGTGCAAAGTCCACGGCCAGATAGGCCCCGTAGCCAATACCAAGGACCGCTGCGCCAACCAGCGCGCCCGTCCAGGTGGGGGCGAACGCCAGGATAAGTGCCGCCAGGGCGATGATGGCCGAGGACCCGATGACGAAGGGCTTGCGCCGCCCCACCCTGTCGGTCCAGCGCCCGCCAATCACGGCCGTCACAAGGGTCAGAATGGCGTAAATACCGGTCAGGATCAGGACCCCGAATTCCGGGTTGTCAAAGCCAACGGCGTCGCGCAGGAAAAACAGCAAGTACAAGGTGACCATATGGTTGCCCACATTGACAAGGAACCGGGTGATCCACGCCCAGGCAAAGTCCGGGTAGAGCCTGGGGGAAATCCAAAAACCCTTGACGAAGCCTGACCAGGTGAACGGTGGCCTGTCCTCGCGGCGCAGCACAATATCATTGGAGTAGAACAAATAGGGCACCATCCCCGCCACCAGGGCAATTGCGCACAGTACATAGCCCAGGGCGAAGTTGCCGGCCACCACTGCACCCACCGCGGCACCGAACAGAATGCCAATCACCGTGCCCATGGAGGCCAGGCCGCCAATAGTTCCGCGCTGGTGGACGGGGGCTTGATCGGGTACGGCTGCGGTGATGGCGGCGAGGGCGCCGTTGCAGCCCAATTGGACCAGGCACCACAGCAGCGTCACTGCGGCAACTGTTGGGGCAACCGTCAAGCCCAGCAGGCCGATGGTCCCCAGCAGCGCCCCGATGAATACCCAGGGCACTCGTCTGCCAAAACGCGAGTCGGACCTGTCACTGAACGTCCCGAAGAGCGGGTTTGCCACCAGGGAGACGGCGGCCCCGGCGCCGGTGACCAGGGCAAGGATGCCTTCTTTGTCCGCCTCGTTGATGGCTATGGCCTGTTGTCCCAGCAGGACCTGGATGGGTCCAAAGAAGGAGGTGTTAATGCCAACGTTGACAAGAATGACCGCGAAAATCCACTTCTTGCCCACGTCCTTGCTTGGCTCGGCAAATGCTGCCGTGGACGACGCCGGAGCGGGCGGGGTGCCGCTTCCCTTGGATGTGGTCATGTCCCCCAGCTTTCGCAGTTCCTAGCGCGTGATGCGAAGGTGGTGCACCACAGGCTTCGCTTCGCAACAGCTTACGTCGATTTACCCCAATTGCGCCCGAACTTTCTCTATGATCCGCAACGCAGCCACGGAATCCGCAGGGTCGACAGGCACCGGCCCGCCACGGAGCATGGCACCCGCCAGGAGCTCATAGTAGCTAGCAAAGCTGGCCCGCTCGGTGGGCACCTTCTCCAGCGAGCCGTCCCTGCCCACAACGCCCCAGTTTTCTTCGGGGTCCACTCCGTACTGCGGGTCACCCGGCTGCATGCCTCCCACGAGCTGGGACTCCTGGACGTCTGCCGTTTGCTTGATGTAGGCGGCCTCAGATCCCACTACACGCAGGCGGGGTCCCAGTTGCGGGGCATTGAGGTTCATCCAGAGGTGGGAAATGACCCCGCCAACATGTTCCAGTGCCACAAAGGCGTCGTCGTCGGCCAGCTCCTGGGGCCGGCGTGCCGCCAGCTCACCATAGACCCGCGTGGCGGGGCCAAAAAGTTGCAGGGCCTGGTCAATCAGGTGCGTGCCAAGGTCAAAGAGAATGCCGCCACCACCGTCAACGGTGGCCTTGGCCTTCCATTCCTTGGTGATGGCCGGCTGCCAGCGTTCCAGCCGGGACTCGAAACGGCGAATCTGCCCCAACCGCCCCTGCCCCATGAGCTTCTTCAGCGTCAATATTTCTGCGTCCCAGCGGCGGTTTTGGTACGTTGTCAACAGCAGGCCCCGCTCCTGGGCCAGGGCGATCAGCGCCTCACCCTCGGCGCTTGTCACGGTGAAGGGTTTGTCCACCACCACGGCACAGCCGGCCTCCAGCGCATCCCGGGTGAGACGCCCATGCGTTGCCGGGGGAGTTCCCACCACCACAAGGTCAATGCCTTGGTGAAATCCAGGCACAGCCCACGCCGCCCGGTCGATGACGCGGGCCGCAGGATACGCCGCCCGGGCCTGCGCCTGGCGCTGCGGATCGGAGGTGACTATCACGTCAAGGCTGAAGTCCTGCAGCGAAGCTATTGCCGGGGCATGGAAAATGCTGCCGGCATGGCCAAAACCGAGCAGGGCCGTGCGGATTTTCTGCGTCATGGGCATTACATTACCGGGCACTGGTGGGCAGCGGCGCGATAAAGTATGAGCCATGACCCTCGACGCTCCTCGCAGCAGTTCCGGCCTTTCTCCAGCGGAGCAACAGGCACTGGCCCGCACCCTGGGCGACAGTGACGACGTCACAGTATTCGTTGACGGCACAGCGCACCGCCTGCCGCCGGGAGCCACAGATGCCGTGTTGGACTTATTGCGCAGGCTTTCGCGCGGAGATGCCGTGACAGTTGCGAGCGTGGCTGAGCTGTTGACCACCTCCCAGGCAGCCGAACTGGCCGGGATTTCCCACACCTTCTTGCGCAATATGACGGACAGGGGTGAGATACCCGTGCAGTACCGCGGCACGCACCGGAGGATTCGCAGCCAGGACATCATGGCGTGGCTGGAGAGCCAAAAGGCTGCTGCACCACAAGCCTAAACGTCCGCCTCGCCGGAAAGTAGCTTGAGCCTCGCTACAAACGGGGCCGGGCGGCCCACCGCGCCGCCTTCAATGCCAGGTGCAGTTCCAGGCGCACCCGCCCGGACAGCGGATCCGCGCCGATGATGCCCCGCACCCGGCTCAGCCTGTTGTACACACTGGAGCGGTGCAGGTGCAACTGCTCCGCAACCCTGGCCACGGCACCGTCGCTGTCATACAGCAATTCCAAAACGGGAAACAGCTCTAGGGCACCGTCGCGATCGCGCAGCAAACGGTAGTACACACTGTCCTCGGGGTCGGCGGCGCCGCCGGCCAGGACCTCATAGACGCCCGCCCCGCGCACATCAAGAATTTCACCCAGAGCCGGGTCCACCACAGCCGCCTGGGCGGCAATGTGTGACTCCACGTTGGCCACGGGCAGGGCCCGCAGGGACACGAAAGGTTCACTGATGCCCATCACCACACGCTGCGGCGGAATTCCAGTCCTTTTGGTAAGTTCGGCCGCGTACCGCGAAAGCACTGCGGCGTGGCTGCTGCGCCCGGGCGTGTGCCGGAACAATAGCGAGGAATGGGTGGGCATGCCTGCGCTGAAAAGGGCCTCGTGCACACCAATGGTGCCCTGCAGGCCTGCGCTGCGGTGGATCAATGCCGCAGCCAGTGGGTCCGTGACCCGGGGCACTGCGGACGGTCCGGGAATTCCGGGTGCCGCGTACAAGGTTGCCATCTGCCAGGGGCCGTTTTGGCGGATCTCGGGCCATTCGCCCAGAACATCGATCGCGCGCTTGTCCCCCGACACGGCGGCCAGAAATTGTTGTTCCCGCAGCTGGCGGACACTGGACTCGGCAGTGTTGGAGTCCAGCAGCAGTGTGGCCAGCAGATCCAGCGAGTCCCTGACCTGCGGCAGTTCGGCGAGGATCGCCGTCGCACTGGGTTCCTGCACATCCTGCTGGACCCACAGGTAGCCAACCCGGAAACCGCGCACCAGCAGCGGCACACACACCCGGCCCAACATGCCCAGGCCGTCATTGGCAGGGATCACCACGGGCCGAACAGCACTGGCGATGCCGTGTGAAAGCTGCCAGGCGCTGACATCGGCCGGGACACGCTTGCTCAGCAGGAAGTTCACCCGCACCCTGTCGGCATGGGACTGGTTGGCGCTGTAGGCCAGGAGCAGCCCGTCGAGGTCCTCGAGGGACAGTCCGCGGCCCAATTGGAGGGCCAGTTGCTCCACGAGGTTTTCTATCTCCGGATTGCGCATGAAATCAGCGTAGTGGAGTAGCACGACAACAGGCGACACTTGAACTCCAGGCGCTCGACAACTGTCGAGCCGTGGCGGGCAAAATTGCCGACATCACGGGGATTGCCCGCCCTCCCGGCAGTAAGGGGCTATGAAGTACTTCACAAGACGGCTCTAATGTAGTCAATACATCAACAGCGTCCGGGCGCAAGCCCACCGCACCGAAATGAAGGACAAAATCATGATTATCGGCGTTCCCAAAGAGATCAAGAACAACGAGTTCCGCGTGGCCATGACGGCGTCGGGCGTCCACGAACTCACGCGCCACGGGCACACTGTTTTGATTGAACGCGGTGCGGGCGTTGGCTCAAGCATTTCCGATGAAGAGTATGCAACCTCCGGCGCGGAGCTGGTTGTTGACGCAGCCGAGGTGTGGGGCCGTGCCGACATGGTGGTCAAGGTCAAGGAACCCATCAGTGTTGAGTACCCGCACTTCCGCAAGGGCCTGATCCTGTTCACGTACCTTCATCTGGCTGCCGAGGCCGAGCTGACGAAGGCGCTTATGGAGTCCGGCGTGACGGCCATCGCCTACGAGACCGTGCAGATTGGCCGCACCCTGCCGTTGTTGGCGCCCATGTCCGAGGTTGCCGGCCGCTTGTCAGTCCAAGTGGGCGCCCAGTGCCTGACAGCTCCTGCCGGCGGCAAGGGCATCCTGCTGGGCGGCGTCCCCGGCGTTCGCCCGGCCAACGTTGTCATTCTCGGGGCTGGCGTGTCCGGCACCAACGCCGCTGCCATGGCCATTGGCGCTGGCGCCGACGTCACCATTTTGGACATCAACATTGACCGCCTGCACCAGCTGGACGACCACTACCAGGGTCGCCTGAAGACAGTGGCGTCCAACACCCTGGAGATTGAGCGCTCCCTCATGGCTGCGGACCTGGTCATCGGCTCAGTGCTGATCCCCGGCGCCAAGGCACCCAAGCTGGTCACCAATGAGATGGTGTCCCGCATGAAGCCGGGTTCTGTCCTGGTGGACATCGCTGTGGATCAGGGCGGCTGCTTCGAGGACACGCATCCCACCACCCACGCGGACCCCACCTTCAAGGTCCACAACTCCGTGTTCTACTGCGTGGCGAACATGCCCGGCGCCGTACCGAACACCTCGACCTACGCACTGACCAATGTGACCCTGCGCTATGCGGTGGCGTTGGCCAATTTGGGTGTTGTCGGAGCCCTCGAGGCGGACCCGGCTCTGGCTGCGGGCCTGAATGTGGCCGGCGGCCAGGTGGCCCACCACTCGGTCTCCAGCGCCCACGAGCTGCCCCTGGCAGCGGACTGGCGCCAGCTGGTCTAGTACCAACCACCCGCTTAACAGCCGACGGCGTGCCATACCGGTGGGAACGTGTGAATTTCGCACTCCACTGGCAGGGCCCCAGCCACGAGGGCCCCGAGACGAGCTTGCGAGTCTTGGGCGTGGCTGGGGGCCGCCGTCGGAGGTAAAGAGTGGCAGGAATTCCTCGACGCACCTCTCCACACAGCAGTAGTGTCCGTTCTGGAAACCGACGAAAATCCAGCAAGGAGCCACAGTGCCCGCCCAGGCCACTTCCCTCGACGGAACCCGCATTGCCTGCGACTCCCAGGGCACAGGTCCCGTGGTCATTCTTGTCGCCGGTGCCAAGCAATTTCGCGCCTTGACCCGGCAACCTCTGCCATGGCGGCCCTGCTCGCCGCCGAGGGATTTACTGTGATCAATTTTGACCAGCGTGGCCCACTATGACGTCCATGGGACCCGTCACTGGAGCCGGATTCCCAACCCCTGGCGTAGATCCAGAGCGCACCCAGGGCTGAATCCTTCGCCACCAACTTGCCCCATGCAACCGTGGGGGAACTGCCCGCGGCGAACCACCGTTGGGAGCCAGAGGTGATGGCGCGGCGGGTGGCGGCGTTCCTGAAGGACAACCCGGCGTGACCTGACTGCAATGACGTTGCAGTTGGGCGCACTTTGCGCCTTCCAGCTATCGCTGTACAGGCAGCTGCCCTAGCGTGGTTCCATGGAGATCGAGTGTCCCCATGGACTGCGGGGAGGGCGTCATGCGTGGCAATGGACAAGCAGCAGTTTTGGCACTCGTCTGTGGCATAGTTTTGCTGCTCACGGGGTGCATGAGCCCTTTTGTAACACCTGAGTCAACCCTCCCTGCAACAACCCAGTCGCCTGTTGGCAACCCCAGCAGCGGCGGAGCAGCCAGCGGGAGCCAGGGTCCGGCGTCGAGCCTTCCAGAGATAAGCGAGACAGGCGACCTGGGCGGCAACGAGCCCACCGTCATGCCCACCTCGGCATCTGTGACAGTTTTCTATATTGCCCAGGGTGATTCCGGGACCGCCGGATCAACCCTGGGCTGCGGGGACAGCGTGGTGGCCGTGACAAGTGCCACCGTCACCTTCACCGACCCCGTGGAGGGTGCACTGCGGACCCTGTTGGCGAACCATTCGGCGCAGCTTGGGCAGTCGGGCCTGAGCAACGCACTGTGGCAATCCGCGCTGAAGGTGGACTCCGTGGACCGGTCCGGGAGCAATATCACAGCGCAGCTAAGCGGCACGCTGACTCTGGCGGGCGAATGCGACATTCCCCGCGTGGAGCAGCAACTTCTGCGCACGGCCCAGCAGGCGGCAGGAGCCCCGGTGGCCATCACGGTCAACGGAAAAACGTTGAGTGATGCGTTGAGTCTGAAGTAGCAGGCACAATGGAAAAACTTTTGATGCCTATTTAGCAACATTGGTTATATCCTGAGCACGTGAATACTCCAAGCTCAGGCGCCAACGCTGCCGCCGAAACACTGTCCGAAGAAGCAGTCGACGCCCTGTCCCGGGCCGCCCTAGCAACAGCCGCCACGGGCACCGCCGGCGCCGCCGTACACAGGCACGAGGCACTGCTTTCGGCCCGCGCTGCCAACATCAAGCAGTCGGCTGTGCGTGATGTATTTGAGGTTTCCATGCAACCGGGCTTGGTGTCACTGGCCGGCGGCAATCCGTACCTGCAGTCGCTGCCGCTGGACCGCTTGGCTGGCACGGCAGCAGCCGTCATTGCTGAACACGGTCTGGAGGCGCTGCAGTACGGTGGCGGGCAGGGCACCCAGGAATTGCGCGAGCAGATTTGTGCTGTCATGGCTGCCGAGGGAATTCTGGACGCGGATCCGGACAACGTTGTCATCACCGCCGGTTCCCAGTCAGCCCAGGACGTTGCCGCGAAGGTCTTCTGCGATCCGGGGGATGTCATCCTGCTAGAGGACCCCACCTACGTGGGCGCGCTAAACACCTTTGAAGCCTATGAGGTGGATGTTCAGCCCGTTGCTGGCGATGAGCACGGCCTGATTCCCGCGGCCCTGCGCAGCACCATTGCGCAACTGCAGGCCGCGGGCAAGCGCATCAAATTGCTCTACACCATCCCCAATTTCAACAACCCGTCTGGGGTGATGTTGGCGCCGGAACGCCGGCAGGAAATTGTTGACATATGCCGCGAGGCGAATATTCTTGTGCTGGAGGACAACCCTTACGGGCTCTTGAAGTTCGACGGCGTCCTGCCGGAGCCGCTGCGTGCGGCCAACCCCGAGGACGTGCTGTATCTGGGCTCGTTCTCAAAGATTTTTGCACCGGGCCTGCGCATTGGCTGGGCCCTTGTGCCGGCCCACTTAAAGCAGCGCTACTACCTAGCCAGCGAAGCCGTCACGCTGTGCCCGCCCACGTTCAACCAGCTGCTGGTCAGCGACTACCTGCGCAATTACGACTGGCGCGGCCAGATCAGCACCTACCGCGCACTGTACGCGGAGCGTTGTGCGGCATTGCTGGCAGCACTGACGGAGTTCATGCCTGCGGGCGTGCAATGGACCCGCCCCGAAGGCGGCTTCTTCGTGTGGCTGACCCTCCCGGAAGGCATCGACACATACCCCTTGCTGTACAAGGGCATCGACGCCGGCGTGGTCTTTGTTCCGGGGGCCGCGTTCTCGGCATCCCACGCGCCCAGCAACAAACTGCGGCTCGCCTTTAGCGCCGTGCCGCCGGAAACCCTGCGCGAAGGCGTCAAGCGCCTGGCCCCCGTCCTTGCGGAAGCCATCGCGGCCCAGTAAACCGCATTAGTCAACTGACCCGCAGAAAACGGCGAAAAATCACGGTTTTACCGTGATTTTCGCCGTTTTCTGCGGGTCAGATGGAAAAACTAGTCCAGCAGGAGCGCGGGCTCCTCCATGATGGCCGCAACGTCCGCCATGAAGCGGGCGGACAGGTCGCCGTCAACCACGCGGTGATCGAACGAGCCGCCCAAGGTGGTGATCCAGCGCGGAATGACTTCCCCATCCAGCACCCACGGCTTTTGCTTGATGGTGCCAAACGCCACGATGGCCACCTCGCCCGGGTTGATGATGGGCGTGCCCGTGTCAATGCCCAGGGCGCCAATGTTGGTGACAGTCAGCGAGCCGCCCTGCATGTCCGCCGGCTGTGTCTTGCCGGCGCGCGCGGTGGTCGCCAGCGAGTTCAGGGCGATGGCCAGCTCCTTCAGGGACAGGTTCTGGGCGTCCTTGATATTCGGCACCATGAGCCCGCGCGGGGTTGCCGCGGCAATGCCCAGGTTCATGAAGTGCTTGATGATGATCTCATCGCCGGTCCAGGTGGCGTTCACCGATGGGTTGCGTGCGGCAGCCCAAATAACGGCCTTGGCCAGTATCAGCAGCGGCGAAACCTTGATGCCCTCAAAGTCGCGGGAAACCTTCAGGCGCTTGACGAACTCCATGGTGCGCGAAGCGTCGACATCCACAAAAATGCTCACATGCGGGGCCGAGAACGCACTTTCCACCATGGCCTTGGCCGTCGCCTTGCGCACTCCCCTGACCTTGATGCGCTCAATGCGCGGATCGTCGGCCAGCCCCGTGCCCGTGGAGGGCGCCCAGAAGGTACCGGCGCCGTCCTGCTCGGCCGTACGCTGGTCCTGGTAGCTGAGCAGGTCCTTCTTGGTCACTTCACCGCGCAGGCCAGTAGGCGACACGTCAGCCAGGTCGATCCCCAGATCCTTCGCCGCCTTGCGCACGGGCGGCTTGGCCAGCACGCGGTTGGGCCGTGCCGCCACAGGTGTAGGGATGCTCGACGCCGGAGCCTGGGTAGGTGCCGGTGCTGCGGCGGGCGCGGGTACAAGAGTGGCCACGGCGGGAGTCGAACCAGCCCGGGGACGGCGCTTGACGGCGTCGGCCTTGGGACCGGAGCCAACTAGCGGCTTCATGACCTCGGCCTCGGGCGCCGGGGCAGCAGGCGGGGCAGCAGGCGCCGAAGTCTCGGAACCAATGGCGATGATGGGCGTGCCCACATCCACCGTGTCACCCTCGGCAACCATCAACTGGGCCACCACACCCGCATACGGTGAGGGCAATTCAACAATTGACTTGGCTGTTTCAATCTCCACGATCACGTCATTGACGGCAACAACGTCGCCCAGCTTGACCTTCCAGGAGACGATCTCAGCCTCCAGGAGACCCTCGCCAACATCGGGCAGATTGAACAAAAACAGGTCCGACATGGTGGGCCTTCCTAGTATGCGAAGGCGCGGTCCAACGCCTCCATCATGCGGTCGATGTCTGGCAGGTAGTGCTCTTCAACGCGTGCCACGGGGTAGGGCATGTGGAAGCCGCCCACCCGAATGGCCGGGGATTCCATGGAGTAGAAGCAGCGTTCGCTGATGCGCGAGGCAATTTCGCCGCCGATGCCACCAAAAGTCGGCGCCTCATGGGCAACAACCAAACGCCCCGTCTTGTTGACCGATGCCTCCACCGTGTCAAAGTCGATGGGCGAAATGGAACGCAAGTCAATGACCTCAACGCTGTGCCCATCCTCGGCCGCGGCATTGGCTGCGGCAAGGGCCACGGGGACCAGCGGGCCGTAAACCACCAGCGTGGCGTCAGTTCCTTCACGAAGCACATGGGCCTTGAAGGGGTCACCCGGGGAATTCTCGGTGTCCACTTCGCCCTTGAGCCAGTAGCGGCGCTTGGGCTCAAACACAATCACCGGATCCTTGCACTCAACAGCCTGCTGGATCATCCAGTACGCGTCATTGGCGTTGGACGGGGTGATGATGCGCAGTCCTGGCGTGTGGGCAAACAGTGCTTCGGGTGATTCGGAATGGTGCTCAATGGAACCGATACCGCCGCCATAGGGAATTCTAATGACAACGGGTGCGCTCAGCTGGCCGTCGGAGCGGGTGTGGATTTTGGCCAGCTGAGTGGTGATCTGGTTGAAGGCCGGGAACACAAAGCCGTCAAACTGGATCTCGCAGATGGGCCTGTGCCCGCGCAGCGCCATGCCAATGGCTGTTCCCACAATGCCGGATTCGGCCAGCGGCGTGTCCATGACCCGGTGCGCGCCGAATTCCTTCTTCAGCCCCTCGGTGATGCGGTAAACACCACCGAGCGAGCCAATGTCCTCACCCATAAGGAAGCTCTTGGGGTCTCTGGCCAGTGTGGCTCGCAGGCCTTCATTGATGGCCTTGGCAATGGTCATTGTGCTCATGCTGGACCACCCTGTGTTCCTGAAATCTGCGCTCCGGCATCACTGAACGACGCCTCATAATTTTCAAACCATGCCAATTCCTCGGCCACCAAGGGGTGCGCCTGGGCGTAGACAGTGGCAAACTTTTGGCGAATGTCCGCCCCACCCAGGGCCAGCGTGGCCTTGCGGACATGGGCAGCCAACTCGTCGCCGTCGTTCTTCAAACCTTCAAAGAACGCGTCGTCGGCCAAACCTGCCGCACGCAGGTACGCTTCCAGGCGGGCCAGCGGGTCCTTGGTCTTCCACAGTTCCTCTTCGGCCAGCATGCGGTACTTGGTGGGGTCATCGGCCGTGGTGTGGGCGCCCACCCGGTAGGTTGACGCCTCGATCAGCACAGGCCCATGGCCGTTGCGGGCATGGTCCAAGGCCCACTGGGTGGCCGCGTAGACGGCCAGGACGTCGTTGCCGTCCACCCGGATCCCCGGAATCCCGTACCCGCCAGCGCGGTTGACCAGGGGAATCTTGGACTGAACCTCAAACGGAACCGAGATGGCCCAGTTGTTGTTCTGGCAGAAGAAGACCACCGGAGCGTTGTACGAGGCGGCGAAAACCATTGACTCATGGACGTCGCCCTCGCTGCTGGCCCCGTCACCAAAGTAGGCGACGACGGCGGCCGGCTCGGTGGAGGGGTCGGCGGCGAGGTCGCGCTGGATACCCATGGCGTAACCAACGGCATGGAGAGTCTGTGCGGCAAGGACCAGTGTGTACAGGTGGAAGTTGGTCTCGCGGGGATCCCAGCCACCGTTGGAGATGCCGCGGAACAGCTTGAGCAGATCAGCCAAATCCAGTCCGCGGGTCAGGGCAACGCCGTGTTCGCGGTAGGTAGGGAAGGCGTAATCGGCCTTATTCATGGCCCGGCCTGAACCGATTTGGGCAGCTTCCTGGCCCACCATGGGCACCCACAAGGCCAATTCGCCCTGACGCTGCAGGGCTGTGGCCTCGGTGTCGAAACGCCGTACCAGTGCCATGTCTGCATAGAAGCCGCGCAGCACTTCCGGGGTCAGCTCCTTGATGTAGGGGCTGAAGGTGCTGTCCTGGTGGAGTGTTCCGTGCTCGTCGAGGAGCTGGAGCGCCTCGTCCGGGCCCACTTCGTTGCTCCGCAACACTCCTGCGGAATCTCCTGCTTGCTGGGCGGCGCCCATGCTGTCTCCTCGTCTGCCGAATCTCAGGGGCATAAGGCTCCCTGTCTCGACTCGTTGGGGTTGATATATGCCCGTTCGGGAATGCATTCCGTCGTGTGTATATATATACGTTTTCGATTTACAACTGTATCCGTAGAGCCTGTCAAATGGTGCCTTTGTTAACCGCTAGGAACGCCGTGGCTCTTTTGTATAGGACGCACAGATTTCCAGGAAGCGGGTATTGGCCTCCGCCTCACCAATGCTGACCCGTATGCCCTCATCCCCAAATGCGCGCAGGGAGAGCGCATGGCTCTGGGCCAACGCTGCAAACTCTTGGGTATTAGTCCCCAAAGCCAGCCACACGAAGTTGCCCTGGGCATCGGGAATTTCCCAGCCCAAGGCTTCCAAACCGGCAACCACACGAGAACGCTCGTCCACCAGGCTTTGTACTCTTTCTACAACTTGGCTGTAGTGCTCCAAGGAGGCGATTGCGGCCTGTTCCCCAATGCCTGAAACAGCGAACGGCGTGGCCGCCGCCCTCAGGTATTGGGTGATCTCCGGCGTGGAGACGGAGTACCCAACACGCAGGCCGGCGAGTCCATGCGCCTTGGAGAACGTTCGCAGCACCACCACGTTGGGGTGGTTCCGGTAGATCGCAACTCCGTCCACGGCGTCGTCCGCGCGGACAAACTCTTGGTACGCCTCGTCAACCACAACCACCACGTTGCTGGGGATCTGGCGGATGAAATCTTCGGTCTCCTGCGAGCGCAGCACGGTTCCCGTGGGGTTGTTGGGTGTGCACAGCAGCACCACCTTGGTGCGGTCGGTGACGGCGGCCGCCATGGCAGGCAGGTCGTGGCTGCCATCAGCGAGTACGGGCACCTGTACACTCGTGGCACCGGCCAAGCCAACACAGATCGGGTAGGCCTCAAAAGATCGCCAGGCATACACCACCTCGTCGGATGTGCCGTCCTCATTCTGGCCAGCAAAGGCCGCCAGAATCTGGTTCAGCGCCCCGAGGCTGCCGCCGCCTGTGACGACGTCATCGGCGGGGACACCCAAAAAAGCGCCGAGGGCATTGCGGAGCAGCGTGCAGCTGGGATCGGGATAGCGGTGCACATCGGCGCTGTTGCGCAGAACGTCCAGCACGGCCGGGACCGGACCCAGCGGATTCTCGTTGGAGGACAGCTTGAAACTTTCAAGTCCAGCTACGCCTTCCGGCGGTTTGCCTGCGGCGTATTTGGGCAGGCGGCCTACGACGGGGCGGGGCTGGACACCGTGAGTGTGGGTGCTGTTTGTCTCGGTCATGCCTCAAGCCTAGTTGAGTGCCTGGCATCCCAACCGTATCGCCGGGGACTGTGGAACGATGGAAGCATGAGAAACTTCCTGATTCAAGTAGGTATCAATGCCGTTGCGCTGTGGATTGCCAGCTGGATTTTGCCCGGCATGGCCATTGCTTCCAGCTCAGCTGCGGGAACAGACAGCACTTTCAATACGGTCCTGGCGTACTTGTTTGTTGGCCTGGTGTTTGGTGTGGTCAATGCGCTGGTCAAACCCATAGTGAAACTGTTAGCGCTGCCGGTGACCATCCTGACCCTGGGGCTGTTCACCATTGTGATCAATGCGGCCATGTTGTGGCTGACGGCCTGGTTGAGCAGCTACCTGCCGGTTCACTTCACCATTGACGAATTCTTCTGGACAGCCATCCTGGCGGCCCTGATCATCAGCTTTGTTTCCATGCTCGCGGGAAACCTGACCCGGTCTGCCGAGAGGGCCTGAACCGGCCTTCTCAACGGGAACCTTGCGAGTAGTCGGCTCCCTTCTTCGGCTGTGTCGCGACCTTGCTGGGGCGGGCTCGCTGCGGGGCAGGGTTGTTGACGTCCCTGCCCTGATAGACGGACTTGACTCCTTGGACGGTTGCCCCGGCAACAATTCCCACTCCCAGGAAGACGCCCAAGCGTTCCCGCATGGCCACAATGGACGGGTCGCTGCTCGAATCCAGGGCAGCAGCGTCCTGCAGGTAGTTCGTGACGGTGTGCGCCTGCGCAATCACAGTTCCCGGGGACTGACCCTCGGCGAATCCGGGCCGGTGAGATGTCACTGTCACCCAGTTCGCCACGGCCGGAGGGGCACCGAAGTCTGCGGCCGTGACAATGTCGTCCTCGTTTTGCAGGTCAAGAACGGCGATGCCTGCCTGCACGGGCTGATTCCTGGCGGGGGCACCGGCCATGACCACCATGGTGACGTTGACGTCAGCAAGGAATGCCGGGCTCGCAGCTGCGGCCGCCGCATGGATGCCGCCGCCGCTGTGCCCCGTGATCAGGACCTCCTGTCCGGGGAGCGCGCCGGCATCATTCAGGGCCGCCCGAATCAGCTCCTGCACCACAATCTGCTCCTGCGCGAACTCCTGGTGCGCAGCCGCGGTGAGCGCCTCCATGTTGCCCTCCATGTCGAAGGGGTTGGAGCTGTCAACAGTTGACCAGTCTTCGGTGCCGGGCAGGTGGACCACCCATGCAGTGGATCCATCGGGACGGCCGATCTGCACTACGGATATGGAACCGGGCGGGTACCCGTAGGCGTCACCGCTGCCCGCCAGCACGCCGTGGATGCTTGCCTCCAAGTCAATGGGCTCCCCCACAGTGGGGGCAGCCGGGTTCTGGCCCGCTGGGGACACGCCAGGACGCAACTCGCTGACCGGAACTTGACGGACCTCCAGGCGTCCGGGGACAGCTAGGCCCGTGGCGTCGAGGAACTTTCGTAGCGCAAAGGCTGGCGCAACTCCGGCATGCCGGTCATTGTTGCGGCCCAGCTGCGACAACAAATACATCATCGCCATACCCGGGCCCAGCAAACCTGCCGTGTAGGACGATCCGTTGTTGAGGATGTTCTCCGAGGCATCGCGCATCCCGCGATTCCGGCCGTCCTGAACCTGACCGGCAGCATCGAGCCCAACCTTCCAGGGGGCCAACGGACCCAATCCCCACGCGGCCAGACCTTCCCGCAAGGCAGTCATCCTGACCAGTCGGGCGGCAAGGTCTGCGTTGTGGGACTCGGTGGAGGCGTAGTTTGCGGCCGCTTGCGTGGCCTGCGCAGCAACTTCGGCGGTTTCTGCCTGGGCCCCGCGAAAGGACCACAGCGCTGCACGCATGGCGTCCAACGCGGCATGCGGGTAGGGCGCCGTGCCGGCTGAAACCTGGCAGAGCCACAGCCACTCCCCTTCCAAACGGTCAGCCAGAGGCTGCATAAGTTGCGCCAGGCGGCCAAGACTCGTCCCTGCCGCGGAGATCTCCGCCAGCGTGTAGCCAATGGATCCGGCTCCCCCTTGAATGGAAAAGGTTGTTCCCGTTCCGTCATTCGTCGCCATGGCGCGCACCCTGCCCTCTTCCATGCCGCTGGGCCTATCTCCCCGGACCCAATGGCCATTCCATGCCCAGGCCCGGCGCCCCAAAGTCCGGCACCCCAAAGTCCGGCACCCCAGAACTGTGTACCCCCAGGCCCAGGCCATCGCCGGGCAGGGCCGGAAGGGACTGCAGGGACAGGGCATGGCTTCCCAGTGCCGCCACTGCATCAGAGATGTCCCGTGCCACAGCCGCCAAAGCAAGATTGCATTCGGTGAGGCGGTCGCGGAACGCTGCAGCGGCAGGAGAACGCCAATCCATGCCGTTGAACCGGCCAAGCTGCAACCGCAAGCCCTCCAACTCCTCGGCAATGCCCGCCAGCCGCTGCGCCACCACCACTACCGCCTCGGCAGCGGCAGCGGCAGCGGGCCCAGCCCGGGCGGCTCCGCCACCAAGGCCGGGCATGGTACTCACTTGATGGCTCATGGGCCCTCCTGAAAACATCTTTGCCTCCACGGTAGAAAGCATCACCGCACGGCGCTACGGCTCTACCTGAAATTGTGGATAGTTCCACGGTTGGGACGGGCTGTGGAGGAATTGGCTGTTCATGAAAGAATTGGGCCATGTCTGATTCCGCAAACGCCACAGCCCGCATCCCTTCCGGCCGGAAGTCCCTGGCCGCTTCCTCCGAGCGCATCGCCCTGGGACCCCTCGATGGCCGCTACTCCGGCGCCGTAGCACCGTTGGTGGACTACCTCTCCGAGGCTGCCCTGAACCGTGACCGCGTTGGGGTGGAAGTTGAGTGGTTCATCCACCTGACCAACAACAACGTTTTGCCCGGCACCGTGCCGTTGACAGCAGAGCAGCAGGCCGGATTGCGCGGCATCGTGACCGAGTTTGACGCCGCCTCCGTGCAGGAGCTGGCCGACATTGAAAAGGTCACCGTCCACGACGTCAAGGCCGTTGAGTACTTCATCGGCAACCGTCTGCCCGCCCTGGGCCTGGAGCGTTTGAAGCCGCTGGTTCACTTTGGTTGCACCAGCGAAGACATCAACAACCTTGCCTACGCGGTGGGCGTCAAGGGTGCTGTGGAAGACGTGTGGCTGCCAGCAGCCCGCACACTCGTGGCCAAGATCGCCGAAATGGCCGAAGAAAACCGCGCCGTTCCCATGCTTTCGCGCACGCACGGCCAGCCCGCCACCCCCACCACCTTGGGCAAGGAGCTGGCCGTCACGGCGCACCGCCTGACTCGCCAGCTGGACCGCATTGCCAAGACTGAATTCCTGGGCAAGATCAATGGCGCCACGGGAACCTACGCAGCACACTACGCCTCCGTCCCGGCCGCCGACTGGCAGGACGTTGCCAAGGGCTTCGTGGAGTCCCTGGGCCTGACCTGGAACCCGTTGACCACGCAGATCGAATCACACGACTGGCAGGCCGAGCTCTACGCGGACATGGCCCGCTTCAACCGCATCCTGCACAACCTGTGCACCGATGTTTGGAGCTACATCTCCATCGGCTACTTTGCGCAGATCCCGGTTCCGGGCGCCACCGGCTCCTCGACCATGCCGCACAAGGTCAACCCCATCCGCTTCGAAAACGCGGAAGCAAACCTGGAACTCTCCAACGCCTTGCTGGACACCCTTGGCGCAACCTTGGTCACCAGCCGCTGGCAGCGCGACCTCACGGACTCCTCCAGCCAGCGCAACATTGGCGTGGCGTTCGGTCACTCCCTGCTGGCTATCAATAACGTCTTGGGCGGCCTGGGCCGGCTCGACACCGCCGAGGCCGTTCTGGCGCAGGATCTGGACCACAACTGGGAAGTTCTCGCCGAGGCCATCCAGATGGTCATGCGCGCCGAGGCCATTGCCGGCGTCGAAGGCATGGAGGACCCCTACGAGCGCCTCAAGGACCTGACCCGCGGCCAGCGCGTGGACTCAGCCCGCATGCAGGAGTTCGTCTCCGGCTTGGGCTTGTCCGGTGAAGCCCAGGCGCGCCTGCTGGACCTCACCCCGGGCAAGTACATCGGCATTGCCGAGTCCCTGGTGGATCACCTGCAGAAGTAGCTTCCACTCGAACGTACAGGTGTTGCGGATGTTGAGAAAAAACAACCGCAACAACTGTACGTTCGATCTGTCTACTGGCTGTCCAACCAGGCCTGGAAATTTTCCCGGGCAACATCGGCCCGCCATCGCCACAGTTTGCACGGCTGGGTTGAGCCGTGCCGAACCTCCAGGCAGTCCGGCACGGAGTAGGGTATGCCGCAGTCCGGGCAGCAGTTCGCCGTCCAAATGGCCTGATTGACCATCACGCCGCCCTGGAGCAGCTGGCAGTCACTGAAAATGCCCAACCTCATGAGCCGGGTGGCCAGCGCGGTGGCGCGAGGCGCATTGAGCCGCTGGAACGTGGCAGTCATGGCAAAGCCGGACTGTTTCAAACGTGTCATGGTCCGCATGAGAAAGCAGATGATGCATTCGTTGTGGTGCGGAACCACGGTGGTTTCCGTCATTTCCCAAAATTGGCGCTCAATGTCTTGATCAGAGGCGTGGGATCCGTCCCCGTCTGCTGCACTGTGGTGATCCATGGTTTTTCCTTTCCGTGGATTCAATGTCCCAGACTGCGGAAGCCGCTTGAAGGGCCCCGCCCCGTTTTGTGGATAAGTGCACCGCCCGCCCCGCCTCTGGGGGAATGAACGCCGTCCACACCCGCGCCGGCCTTGCGGCTGCGCAGCCCGGATACGCCACTGTGGCGCAGAACATGGTGTGTCGTGGCCAACATTCCTTGCCTCGCCACCACGGGGGGAGAGTAAATTTACGGGTATGAGCCTTGGTGACATTACGTTCCACACCCGTAAATGGGTCCGCCCCGAAGACCTCAACGCCAACGGCACCCTCTTTGGAGGCAGCCTGTTGCGCTGGATCGACGAGGAAGCGGCCATCTACGCGATCGTCCAGCTTGGCAACGGCCGGGCCGTCACCAAGTACATGTCCGAGATCAACTTTGTCTCCTCGGCCCGTCAGGGCGACCTGGTGGAGATGGGTCTGACGGCAACCAACTTTGGCCGGACGTCACTGACCATGCGCGCCGAAGTGCGCAACATGTTCACCCGGGAATCGATCCTCACCATCGAAAAGATTGTGTTTGTAAACCTGGGCGAGGACGGCAAGCCTGCACCCCACGGCTACGACTCCATCACCTATGACCGGGACCGGGTACCCACCCAACATCTGGGGCATTTCGAACCCGAAGACTGAGCCAACCCCTCAACCCCGGCTCACACGGGTGTCACTGCCGCCCTGATCGCTGGAACTTCTCGATCCGTTCCACTGCCTCCCGGACGTCGCTGTACCCGGCGGCAAAGCTCAGGCGCACGGTGGATCGCCCACCAACACCGTCAAAATCTGCGCCCGGCACCAGCGCCACTCCCGCCTCTTCCAGCAGGGCCTCGCAGTACTCAACCGCATCGGCGAAGCCCAGTAGTGCGGGACCCAGATTGGCATAGAAATAGAAAGCGCCGTCCGCAGGGGCCGCATCAGTCCAGCCCAGCGCCACCACCTTGCCCAACACGTAGTCGCGGGTGCGGGAAAACTCCGCCACGGCAGCATCAGCCTCGGCGTAGGACTGCTCACTGAAAGCCTCCAGGGCTGCCATCTGGGCTGGCGCGGGTGGGCAGAGCGCCACATTGCCGGCCAGCGCATCAACGGCCTGAATCAAGTCATCCGGCACAATGGCCCAGCCAAGCCGCCAGCCTGTCATGCCCCAGTACTTGGAGAAGCTGGAAATCACCACACCCGTGCGGTCAAGCTCCCACGCGCACACGCCCTGCGGATCCGCAGCTTCCGGCAAGGGGTAAGTGATGCCGTGGTAGATCTCGTCGCTGACAAGCCGCACGGCGTTGTCCGCACACCAGCCGGCCAGCTCCGCAAGCTCGGCCCGGGACACCATGGTGCCCGTGGGATTGGCGGGCGAGGCCAACACAAGTCCCGCCAGCGGCCCATGGGCAGCCACGGCGGCGTCCAGCATGGAAGGGGTGGGCTGGAAGCGGGTGTCCGCCCCGGCGTCGAGCTCAATCACCTCAACGCCCAGGGCCTTGAGAATGTTTTTGTAGGCGGGGTAGCCCGGCCGGGCCAGCGCCACTTTGTCGCCGGGGTTGAAGGCAGCCAGGAAAACCAGCAGGAAGGCGCCGGAGGAGCCCGTGGTGACGGCAACGTTCCGGGCGGGAAGCTCCAGCCCGTACCAGCGTTTGTAGTGCCCCGCGATGGCCTGGCGCAGCGCGGCAATGCCCAGCGGCGGCGTATATGTCAGGGCCAGCGAGGAGGAATGGAGTGCCGCAGCACGCGCCGAGACGGCAAGGGGCGCACCACCGCTGGGTTCGCCGGCGCACAGGGAGATGACGGAGCGGCCCTGTGCGCGGAGTTCGGCCACCCGCTGCAGGATGTCCATGACGGCAAACGGCTGGACGTTGGCGCGGCTGGCAACAGTGAGGGGTTTGCGCATGAATGCTCCTGGGCAGATGATGCTTGCACGCCGGGCGGTGGGGACAACCGTGCATGGATTCCAGCTTGTCACATGCCCCCGCAGATACCCATACGCTTAAGGGGTGAGTGAAATCCCCGAAAACAGCCCCCAGGAACTGGTCCAACCCATCATTTTGCTGGTTGACCGCGAGGAACCCGCCAGTGAGCAGCACGGCATTGCCGCGGCGGCACTGGCCTCCGCGCTGGCATACTTGCGGGACCCGGAGAGCCCCGACTGGCAGACCTGGGCCGACGGGGCTTTCGCCAAATCCGTGCGGCGGGCCGACGCCAAGATGTTTGCCAAAGTCCTCGCAGCGTTCCCCGAACATGTGCTGGCAACCGTTGGCGAAGCCAGCGCCGCGGGCCTGCCGCCCATGCCCGCAGCGGAGCTTCCCAAGCTGCTGGCCAAATTGCAGGTCTCCGGCACCCAGCTGCCCAAGGGCACGCCCCTGCCGGAGCAAGCACTCACCATTGTCCTGAACGCATCCTTGGAGATGTCCACCGGCAAGGCCGCAGCCCAGGCCGCCCATGCGCTTTTCGCGTGGGTGCTGCAGAGCAAGCCGGCCAGCGTGGAGGCGTGGGCGGCCAGCGGCTTCCCCGTGGGCGTTGATAACGTGCCGGAAAAGGAGTTCCGCAAGGGTGCGCGAAAATCTGCCGGCCCCGTCATCCAGGACGCTGGCCGCACCGAGATTGAGCCCGGCTCCACCACTGCCTTTGTGAAAGTGGCGCAGGAAAAGCCCCGCCCGTGGCGGAAGAAAGCCACAGCATAACCCAAGGAACGACGCCGGAACTCAAGTTCCGGCGTCGTTCCTTTCGTTAAGCTCTACTCGGCTGCGGCGAGCTGGCCGCAGGCGCCGTCAATTTCCTTGCCGCGGGTGTCGCGCAGCGTGGTGGGCACGCCGTTGTCAATGAGCGTATTGATGAATTCCTGCATGACCTCCGGCTCGGAGGACGTCCAGATGGAGCCGGGCGTGGGGTTCAGCGGGATCGGGTTGACGTGGACCCAGCCGCGGCCGCGCTGGTTGAGCTTCTTCGCCAACAGCTCCGCACGCCAGGGGTGGTCGTTCATGTCCTTGATCAGCGCGTACTCGATGGAGACACGGCGGCCCGTGACCTTGTAGTAGTTGTACGCGGCGTCAAGCGCCTCATCAACCTTCCACTGGGAGTTGACCGGGATCAGCTCGTCGCGCAGCTCATCATCGGGGGCGTGCAGGGACAGCGCGAACGTGATGGCGATGCCTTCTTCAGCCAGCTTGTTGATGGCCGGGACCAGGCCCACGGTGGAGACGGTGATGCCGCGGGCGGACATGCCCAGGCCTTCGGGAGCCTCGGCAGCCATCCTGTGCACGGCCTTCATGACGCGCTTGTAGTTGGCCAGCGGCTCGCCCATGCCCATGAACACAATGTTGGTGACACGCTCGGCGTCGTGCCCGCCGTCGCGGCGCAGGTGGCCCAGTCCACCCTCGGCGATAACCCGGTTGGCCTGGACAATCTGGTCCAGGATCTCAGCCGTGGACATGTTGCGGGTCAGTCCAGCTTGTCCCGTGGCGCAGAACGGGCAGTTCATGCCGCAGCCGCACTGGCTGGACACGCACAGGGTCACGCGGCCCGTGTAGCGCATGAGCACGGACTCCACGAGGGAGCCGTCAAAAAGGCGCCACAGGAACTTGATGGTGTCGCCGTTATCCGTGGTGAGGCGCTTGACCTCGGTCAGGAGCTTGGGGAACATGGTGTCCACAATCTCGGCGCGACGGTCCTTGGGGAGGTCGCTCATGCGCTCGGGATCGGTGGTGTAATGCTGGAAGTAATGCACGGAGAGCTGCTTGGCGCGGAACGCCGGCAGGCCCATCTCCTTGAACTTCGCCTCACGCTCGGCCAGCGTCAGGTCCGCCAGGTGTACCGGCGGCTGGGACACGCGCGGGGACTTGAACTGCAGCAGCGGGCGTCCTCCCGGGTCCTTCGCCTGCTTCCAGCCCTCGGTGGCAGGCATGACCTGGGCCGCGCGGCGGGCAGGACGTGTCTTGGAGTCTGTTGCGGCAGGTGCGGCGACAGCAGGGCTGGGGGTGTTTTTGGGGGAAGTCATCCTTTCCATTGTCCCTCAGTTACCCAGATCTGTCCCGTCCTGGCCGTCAAGATCACATTTTTGCCTGTTCCCGCGCACGACGGCGGCACCCGCGCCTGGTTCCCGCCGGCAGTTTTTGCCTGTGGCCGGGAGTTGGGGCGCGGGTGCCGCCGCCCGCTATGGGGCGGAGACTGCGGCGGGGTAGCCGGCGGCGGTGACTGCCGCCGCAACGGTTTCGGCACTGATGCCGCCGGTGACACTCAGGATTGAGGTGCCGCCGGAGACCAGGGCCACGGAGGCCGACGCAACGCCGTCGAGCCTGCCAACAAGGGTTTCAACCTTGTTGACGCAGCTGCCGCACGTCAGCCCCTGGAGGTCAAGGCGCACGGGAGACAGCCCCAAGTCCGCGTCGGTTGGCTGGATTTCTGTGGTGGAGGCGCACATAACGTGGCATTCCTTTCAACGTAGGTATGGGTCACGTTGTGGGTTGAAGGGAACGTAATGGCCCTGGGCAACATGCCCGGCCGGGACAGACCACTGTCACTGACAACACCAACAGCATACCCCCTAGGGGTATATCCGGCAAAGTTAGAAGACATACCAGAGGATCGCCTCAACAACCGCGAACAACGGTATGAGCAATTGCACCAATGCCGCCTTGGCCTTCTTGGGTGAGGAAATGAGCAACACCAATCCCGCCAGCACCATGGATCCGCAGCCGGCCAGGACCAGCGCAACGCCCACGCTTTCATGCCCGGCCGCAACCAGGCCGATGCCCACAGCAGTCACCACGGCCAAGAACAGGTTGTAGAAGCCCTGGTTGAAGGCCAGGTCCTTGGTGGCCAGCGCCTCGGCCTCGCTGAGGCCGAACGTCCTGCGGGTGCCGGGGGCCGTCCAGCGCAGTGATTCAAGGACAAAGATGTAGACATGAATGAGCGCCGCGATGGCGGCCAGGACCAGGGAGTTGGTGAGCATGGAATTTCCTTTGGCGGGGACGGTTTGTTGACTGCACTGCCCGGTCGGGCGCTTAGCTGCGGGGAACGTTGCGGAGGTTGCTGCGCGCCATGCTGACAACTTCGCCGGCCCCCTTGTTGAGCACAATCTTGGACATGGCCGTGGCAAAGCCGATGACCTGTCCGCCCTTGATTTTTGGCGGAATCGACAGGGCATTGGGGTCGGTGAGCAGCTCCACCAGGGCAGGGCCGTCATGGGCAAAGGCGGCCCGGTACGCGTCGGCAATCCTGGCCGGGTCGCTGACCCGGACGGCATGGAACCCCAGCGCGGCGGCGACGCCGGCATAGTTGACGTCGGGAACATCCACGCCAAAGTCCTGCAGCCCGTCCACGAGCATTTCGAGTTTCACCATGCCAAGGGTCGAGTTGTTGAAAACCACCACCTTGATGGGCAGCTTGTGCGTGGCGGCTGTGATCAATTCACCCAACAGCATGGACAGTCCGCCGTCGCCGGAGACTGAAATGACCTGCCGGTCCGGGTAGGCAACCTGCGCCCCGAGGGCTTGCGGCAGGGCATTGGCCATGGAGCCGTGAAGGTAGGACCCGATGAGCCTGCGCGTGCCCAGCGGGTTGATGTAGCGTGCCGTCCAGACGTTGCACATGCCGGTGTCGGCCGTAAGGATGGCATCCGTGGCGGCAATTTCATCCAACAGCGACGCCGCGTATTCCGGGTGGATGGGGATCAGCTGGTCCGCCTTGCGCGTGTAGGCGCCCACGGACTTGTTCATGAGCCGGTCATGTTTTTTCAGGATCGCGTCCAGGAACTTGGTCTTCTCCTTGGCTTCAATCAGGGGCAGCAATGCCTGCAGGGTTGGCAGGACGTCGCCATGGACGGCGATGTCAACGTCCGTGCGGCGGCCAAGGTGTTGGGGCGCCCTGTCCACCTGGGCCGTTCGCGTGTCCGGCAGGAACTGGTCATAGGGGAAGTCGGTGCCCAGCAGGATGAGCAGGTCCGCGTCCTCGATTCCCTCCGCTGCGGCACCATAGCCCAGCAGGCCCGTCATGCCAATGTCGAAGGGGTTGTTGTACTGGATGAAGTCCTTGCCGCGCAGGCTGTGCCCGATGGGTGCCTTAATTTTTTCGGCCAGCACCACCACCTCGTCATGGGCGCCCTGCACGCCGGCGCCGGCAAAGATGGCCACCTTCTCGGCCGTGTTGATGGCGGCCGCCAATTCCTTGACACTGTCGGCGTCCGGGACCAGGGTGGCCGCCCGCAGGGGGCGCTGAACGGGCGACGGGGCCGAGGATGGCAGGCTGGCCACATCGCCGGGAAGCGTCACCACGGCAACGCCGCGCAACCCCACGGCGTGCTGAATGGCGTTGTAGAGCACCCGCGGCGCCTGGTCCGAGGAGCTGACCAGCTCCGAATACACCGAGCATTCGTCGAAGATCCTGTCGGGATGTGTTTCCTGAAAGAAATCGCTGCCGATTTGCTTGCTGGGTATGTGGGAGGCGATGGCCAGGACGGGGGCACCACTGCGGTTGGCGTCAAAAAGCCCGTTCATCAGGTGCAGATTGCCCGGCCCGCAGGACCCGGCGCAGACGGCCAGCTGCCCCGTCAGTTGCGCCTCGGCCCCTGCGGCGAAGGCGGCAGCCTCCTCATGCCTGACATGGATCCAATCAATGCCACCATTGCCGGACCCCCCTGTTTTCCGCACGGCGTCCACCAGCGGGTTCAGGCTGTCACCAACAATTCCGTAAATGCGCCGCACACCTGCGGCCTGAAGTTGCTCGATCAATTGGGTGGCAAGTTCCTTGGCCATGGCTGACTCTCCTGCGGTTGGTGTTCCTCAAGAATGCTTTGGGCCAATATAGTCCCGCCGCCTCAAGAACCACTTGCTCAAATGAGCCGTTGACTTGCGCTCATTTGATAGGGTGGGATGAAGATCACATGACAAAGGAGCGCCCCCATGCCGCAACTCAACGCTGCAAACCTTGCCCAGCTGCCCGCAACCGTTGCCGTGCCCGACTATGACCGCAGCGCAGTGACAACGGGAATCGTGCACTTTGGCGTGGGCGGCTTCCACCGCGCCCACCAAGCCATGTACGTGGACCGGCTGATGAATGCCGGCAAGGCACTTGACTGGGGCATTTGCGGCGTGGGCGTGTTGGCGCACGATGAAAAAATGGCCCGCGTCATGGCGGAGCAGGACTGCCTCTACACAATGCTTTTGAAGCACCCGGACGGGCGCCGCGAGGCCCGCGTCATCGGCTCCATGACCGAGTACCTGTTTGCCCCGGCAGATCCGGAAGCCGTCATCGAGAAGATGGCCTCCCCCGACACCCGCATCGTCTCACTCACTGTGACGGAGGGCGGTTACAACTTCCACCACGTCACGGGGGAATTTGACGCGGAAAACCCGGACGTAGTGCACGACCTTGCCCCCAACGCAGCCCCCCGCACAAGCTTCGGCCTCGTCACGGAGGCGCTTGCCCGGCGTCGTGCACGGGGAATTGCACCCTTTACGCTCATGTCCTGTGACAACATCCAGGGCAACGGCGACGTGGCCAGGACGATGTTCACCGCCTTCGCCGAGCTGCGCGACCCCGGGCTGGCCGCGTGGATGCGCGAAAACGTGTTGTTCCCGAACTCCATGGTGGATCGGATCACGCCCGTCACCACGGATGGGGACCGCAGCTTCCTTGCGGCGGAATTCGGCGTCACGGACCGGTGGCCGGTGGTGTGCGAACCCTTTGAACAGTGGGTTCTGGAGGACCATTTCACCGCTGGCCGCCCGCCGCTTGAGGACGCCGGCGTGCAGCTGGTGGCGGACGTTGAGCCGTACGAGCTCATGAAACTGCGCCTGCTCAACGCCAGCCACCAGGCCCTGTGCTACTTCGGCACGCTGGCCGGCTACAACTACGCGCACGAGGTCTGCCAGGATCCCTTGTTTGTGCAGTTCCTGCTGGACTACATGGACCTGGAGGGCACCCCCACGCTCGCCCCGCTGCCGGGCGTTGACCTGCCGCTCTACAAGCGCACGCTCATTGAACGCTTCGCCAA
The DNA here is from genome assembly GCF_054510895.1 of Arthrobacter sp. HLT1-20. NCBI lineage: Bacteria > Bacillati > Actinomycetota > Actinomycetes > Micrococcales > Micrococcaceae > Arthrobacter > Arthrobacter sp. HLT1-20. Next base: position 82,745 of record NZ_JBTNDR010000016.1, read on the forward strand.
CGAGCACGTCCGCGACACCCTTGCCCGGCTGTGCGCCGAAAGTTCGGACAGGATCCCCAAATGGCTTGTCCCCGTCGTTTGGATCAACCTGAAGAACGACGGCGGGATCGCCCGTTCCGCCGGCATCGTCGCGTCCTGGGCGCGGTACGCCGAGGGGACGGACGAATCCGGGCAGCCGATCCAGGTGGTGGACCAGCTCAAGGAACCTCTCATGGCCGCCGCCGCAATGCAGCACCAGGACAAGCTGGCGTTCCTGCGCAACCGCGACGTCTTTGGCGACCTCGTGGACAACGAGCGCTTCACCGAGGCCTACCTGCGCACCCTGGACACCCTGCACTCCCGTGGCGCGCGTGCTGCCGTGGAGGAATTGGTGGCGCTGGGCCGCTAACTGCTGGCCGAAGTGCACGGACTGCGCCGGCGGCGTGCCAAACAGGTGGGGACCCAGGAAATTTCATGGGTCCCCACCTGTTTGGCACGCCC